>DASZUP010000331.1:0-3162 GCA_035547635.1 Pirellulales bacterium | reverse complement strand
GATTCTCATCGTGCTGGCGCTGGCGGTCGTCTGCGGATTTGAAGCCGTCAATGGCTTTCATGATACGGCCAATGCGGTCGCAACGGTCATCTACACGCACACGCTGCGTCCTTGGAAAGCGGTCATCTGGTCCGGCCTCTGGAACTTTATCGGCGTCTATCTTGGCGGACTGGCAGTCGCGTTCACCATTGTCCATCTGCTGCCGGTCGACTTGCTCGTGAACGTCGAAAGCAGCCAGGGCATGGCCATGGTCTTCTCGCTGCTAGGGGCGGCCATCGCTTGGAACTTTGGCACCTGGCGCCTGGGTTTGCCGGCGTCCAGCTCGCACGCCTTGATCGGCTCCATTTTAGGCGTCGGTCTGGCCAACAGCGTCTTGGAGGGCAAGGCATTCGGAACTGGCGTCAATTGGGATAAGGCGTTGGAAGTCGGCTTGTCGCTTTTGCTCTCGCCGCTGCTGGGCTTTGGCCTGGCAGCCATCCTGCTGCTGTTCGCCAAGCGGACGGTTCGCCAGCAGGAACTATATCAAGCGCCGGTTGACGGACAGCCGCCGCCCGGTTGGATTCGTGCAATCCTGATCTTCACCTGTACGGGCGTCAGCGTCGCGCACGGTTCTAACGACGGTCAGAAGGGGGTCGGGATCGTGATGCTGACCCTGATCGGCCTGTTGCCGGCCCGCTATATGCTCAACCTGAGCGACGGCCGCGAGCAGGTTGCGGCGACGCGTGAAGCAGCGGGCCAACTGGCGACATTCGCCCAACAGGCATCGCCGGCGGCCAAAGACGCCGAGCGCGAATCGCACGAGGTTGAGAGCCTGCTCGAAGGCGTACGTTCATACGATGCCTTGGACGTCGAAGACCGCTGGCGCTTGCGCGCGGCGATTCTCGAACTCGACGCCGCCGTGCGCCGCGGACTCGAGCGGCGAGGCGACCGCCTCTCGGACGAGGAAAGAGAACAAGTACGCGTCTTGCGGCGGCAGCTCACGGCGCCCATCGAGTACGCGCCGACTTGGGTGCTGCTGATGGTCGCCCTGTCGCTCGGCGTGGGCACCACGATCGGATGGAAGCGCATTGTGGTCACGGTCGGCGAGAAGATCGGCAAGATGCATCTCAGCTACGGCCAAGGCGCCTGCTCCGAGTTGGTGGCCATGAGCACAATCGGCCTGGCCGACAGTCTCGGCTTTCCTGTGAGCACGACGCACGTGCTTTCATCGGCCGTCGCGGGGACGATGGTCGCCAATCGCGCCGGAGTGCAGGCTGACTCGATCAAGAAGATCCTCTGGGCCTGGGTCTTGACCTTGCCCGCCACCATGCTCCTGGCCGGCGGCGCCTTCTATTTGTTCCGAGTCTCGGTCGGCTAGCGCTGGCCCGGAAGAATTCCCATCCCTGGAGCCCTGCAACACGCCTGACTTCTCTGTTTCCAGTATCCGCTCGACCGGAATCTTCTGCAAGGCGCTCCGGCGGTTCGAAGTCTGCTCCGATCCCGCGGCTCGGCAGGCTGACCAAACTCTGCCAGCAGCGTCTATTCGAACCCGACGATGGCGTGAGGAACGTACGGTTCTTCCAGGCGCCGTATTTCCTCATCTGAGAGCTTCAGGCTGAGTGCACTGGCGGCATCCTCAAGGTGGTGCGGCTTGGTGGCGCCGACAATCGGGGCGGTGACGACGGCCTTGTGCAGCACCCACGCCAGCGCCACCTGCGATTGAGGCACGCCCCGCGCCGCGGCGATCTCTGCCACCCGGTCGACCACGCGGCCGTCCGCTGCTTCGGTGGCGTCGTACAGATTTCGGCCCACGGCGTCGGTCTTCTCCCGAGCGGTCGGCTCGCTCTTCCACGGTCGCGCCAGCCGTCCTCGCGCCAGCGGGCTCCAGGGAATAACGGCGATCTGCTGGTCGACGCACAAGGGGAGCATCTCCCGCTCTTCCTCACGGTTCAACAAGTTGTAGTGCGGCTGCATCGAGGCGAAACGCGTCCAGCCGTGTTGGTCAGCCAGGTACAGCGACTTGGCAAACTGCCAGGCGAACATCGACGACGCACCCAGGTATCGCGCCTTGCCGGCCTTGACCACGTCGTGCAGCGCCTCGAGCGTCTCTTCGATCGGCGTCTCGTAGTCCCAGCGATGAATCTGAAACAGGTCGACGTAGTCCGTGCCGAGGCGCCGCAAGCTGCCGTCGATCTCGCGGAAGATCGCCTTGCGAGAGAGCCCTGTCCCGTTGGGATCCTGTTTGTTGAGCGGAAAAAAGAGCTTGGTGGCAATGACCACCTCGTCCCGGCGGGCAAGTTCCCTGATCGCCCGGCCGAGCACCTCTTCGCTGCCGCCGAGCGAATACATGTTCGCCGTATCGAAGAAATTGACGCCCAATTCGATCGCCTGGCGATAGAAGGGGAGCGATGCCGCTTCGTCCAGAACCCAGGGATGATGTCCGCGTGCCGGATCGCCGTAGCTCATGCATCCGAGACAAAGCTTTGAAACCTTCAGACCCGACCCGCCGAACCTCACATATTCCATGACGCCTCCTCGGATGGCTCCCCACAGGATTGGCCTCGGCCCGCGGGCCCTGGCAACGGTTGCTGTGTGGATTCTTGCAGCCGCGGACCGGTGCAAGCAAGTGGGCAGAGCAAAGATTCAACCCTGCTGCTCAGACGCGACCCCAGAGCGCCATAAGGCCGCTTGGGCCCGCTGCGGACGCGTCTTGTCATTTCTTGTCTTCCATCAACACCACGACGGCGCCACTCCGGCTGATCAGGTCAAGGCCCGCAGATCGAGCTTCGCCAGCCAAGGCAGCCGCGGGACGACGCGCTTGTTCAAGGAACGCCTCTGGATCAAAGGGATGGCTGGCTTCCATGCCCCTCAGATTGACACGGTTGGTTTTCACGCCCCGCCAATTGCGACGGCTGCCATCGACCGGATTGCCGGTTGTGAAGTTCGTTCCGCTGAGCAAGGTTGAGTCGGCATTCGTGCGGACGGCGCCTTGTCCGGTGACGGCCAACAGAGGCAGCTTGCTTAGCGCCTCGGCCGTGGCATGGACTTCGATGCGCCCGCATTCCGAGACAATGCGATGGGCCGCATCGGGCGACAGCCGGGAACTCAGCTCAGTATTCCCCGCCTCGTTCCTGACGTCGATCCGGCCGGAGATGGCCTCCAACTTCAACGTCGAACGGGCGA
>DASZUP010000330.1:0-3573 GCA_035547635.1 Pirellulales bacterium | reverse complement strand
TAACGCTTCCAACACGCCGGCGGGAATCAACACGCTCGGCCGCCACAGTCCGAGCGCCATCGGAGAGACGGCCTCGCGCGATTCCAGCAACCGCGGCGGGCGCCGCAATTTCAACGTTTGACACAGCGTTAAGAATTGCTCGTAGCGAGGGCCGGCGGTAACCTCGCGCGAGCTGCGCACCAGGCGGCCGAGCAGTCGCAGTTGCCAGGCCGTCCAGCCTGCCAGCAGCAACATGCCCGTCAGATGCAACAGCATCAACCAGGTCTTCCAACTCAGCGGTACTCGCGACGACGAAGTGTCGTCGCTCGGTGCGCGTTGGGCGATATCTCGAAGCTGCGGCCTGGCAGACGCCGGGGCAAGCTCGATTTCGTCAGGCTCAACGACGCTTGCCTCCGAGGGGCTGGCCGCTTTCGCATTTGTTGGCGCCGCGACGACAGGCGGCAAAGCTGCGTCGTCGATGGACTGGTGCGGAGATCGGCGGGCCGGCGGGCGAGTGAAAGCGCTTTCATCAAGCTCTACAAGCGATGTCGCATCGGCGGCCGCCTGCCGCCAGGCCGCCGGCGTCCAACGGCTGAACAGGCCGATGGGCGCCGCGAGCATCGGCGGGCACGCGAACTTGATCAAGGCGATCAGCAGCAGCCCGTAGCGCAAAGGCGCCGGCTGCCTGCGGCTGAAGCGGACCAGCAACAGCGCCGCGAGCCCGACTATCGCCGCCTGCCAGGAAACATTGGCAGCGAAGGTCCACCACGTTTCCGCGAGCCGGTTAACGGCGTCCGCCAGCGCGTTCATGAGCGTTTCCTCCGCGGTTTGCGGCCCGGACGATGCCGATCGACCAGCCGCTGCAGTTCGTCGATTTGTTCAGCCGTGGGCGGATGCGTTTCAAACAGCGTCGAGACGAGGGCCAGCCCATTGCCGCCGAAGATTCGCTCGGTCAGCTCCGCCACGATGCGGCGATACGTGCGTCGCGGGGGGACGGCGGCGCGGAACAGAAAGGCCTTGCCCACGGGCCCTTTCTCGCGAGCCGCCATCCCTTTGTCCTGCAGCCGCTTGAGCAGCGTGCTCACCGCGGCATGGGTCATCGGCCGGTAGGCCGCCATGGCCTCGCGCACCTGCCTCGCCGACATCGCCCCGTGCTTCCACAGGCAGGCCATCACTTCCAGTTCGGCGTCGGGCAGTTGCGGTTCAGGCATGTTCGGCTGTTACGAAAGATGGTTTCTTGGCCCGCCTCAATATATCTACCCTTGTAGATATTGCAAGAGAAATCTACGCTCGTCGATATTCTGGTCGCTGAGCGCAGCCAGGCGAACGAGGCCGATATCGCGCGTTGCCCACAGTCTTATCCGGCGTGATGCAAGGCCCGTCAGCAACGCTCCGGAAATTCCCTCAAAATCACGTGGCTGGCGGCGCGTTCGCGAGGAGAAGGTCGACGACCCAGCATTGACTGGAGTGCTCGCCGGCCTGCTGGCAATGCCTGATCATCTCCGCATCGGTGCAGCCCGCCTGCTCGAGAGCGGCAGCCAACTCTGGAAGCGCATCCCAGCGGCAGCGTTCGTTGATCCGCTGCGCAAGCTTGAGCGCCGCCCAGCCAGCCCACGATAGCCAGGCGGGTTCGATCGAGTATTGGGACATCGCATCGCGAATCATCGCCTGTTTGCGAGTTTTAAGCTTGAGAGCGCTGTCGCGCAGAGCGGCGGCCTTCTCGAAGTCGTGCGCTGCAACGGCTTGCTCCTTCTCCAAATTCAGGGTGCGAAGCTCGTCGTTGAGCTCCGCAAGAGCCGCCGCGAGGCGATTTGGCAGATCCTCGATTTCCTTACGCTGCGGGAGCTCCGGCAGAGAACGGATGCCGGCGCCAAGCGCTTTCATGACCTCATCTCGCACCTCGCGCAATTTCAACCCCTGGTTCATCAGGATCTGGGCCGCCACGCCCAAGTCTTCACGAAGCAAGCCCAACAGCACGTGCTCGGAGCCGACATAGCGGTGGTTCATCTGCGAAGCTTCGGAGACGGCGAACTGCATAACGTTATTGCAGCGAGGAGTACGCCGGAGCCTCGCGCCGATTGGAATCGCACGCGGGCCCACGACCATGAGGGCTTCGACTTCGCCCCGAGCTTTGCGCAGATCGACGCCGAAATGCTTCAGCGCCTGCACGGCCACGCCGCTCTTCAGCGAGACGAGCGCCAGCAGCAGGTGCTCTGTGCCGATGTACTCATGCTGGAACCGCAAGGCCTCGCTATTGGCCAACTGCATGATTCGGCGAGCGCGACCCGTGAGGGGTTGGTACATGTTCGTGGACCACGCCGTTACGGCTAAACCTTCGGCCGCTCTGCGGTTCGCCAGCGGCGCCTTGCAAACTCAGCATCCGCCTGTGAGACGGCCGAGTCAAGTGCTGCGGCTTTACAGCAGCGGCGGCAAGCGACAACCGCCAGTTGGGGGCGACGCCCCGCCTCGGTAGAATCGGCGTTTGGCGATTCTCAAAGAGTTTTCGACGTCGCCGTGCGGCGGGCAACGAAAACACGATCAAGCTCCCGCATATAGAACCGAAAGGCAGCGGTAACTGATGAAGAAACAACTGATGAAGAACTATGCCCAGACGATCTTGGCATGCATGCTGTCAGGTTTCTGCCTGCCGGGCGCCTCTGCCGCTGAAAAGACCGTTGACCAAACCGGCGAGCTGATCCTGGAAGATGACTTCAACCGTGACGAAGCAGCGCCGGACAAGGAAGAGATCGGGAATGGCTGGACCAGCAATAGCGCGTGGCGGGCGAAAGGCCATAAGCAAGTGGACCTGGCCGATGGGGCCATGCACGTCACCCGGCACGCCGAAGCAGACCACGGAGTCGCCATCTTTCACAATGTGGCTTTCCAGGACGGCGCCGTCGAGTTGAAGTTCAAACTCCGGAACGGCGACGACTTGGGACTGGATTTCGTGGATCGCAAGCTGAAGACGGTTCACGCCGGTCACCTCTGCATGGCGCGCGTCACGCTGAACAAGCTCACCATCACCGACTCAAAGACCGGCGTCATGGATCTCAAGATTCGCGAGCGGCGGCTGGCTGGCGAGAAATCGCCCGAACTGACCCGGCTGATCCGCAGCAAGACCGCTGGCTTTCCGCTCGAACTCGAGGCCGAGCGGTGGTATACGCTGCTGGTCGAAGTGGAGGGAGATGAAATGCGCGTCAGCCTGGACGGCAAGCCGATTGGCAAGTTCCAGTCCGAAGGCATCGCCCATCCGACCAAACGCATGATCACGCTGGCCGTCAACAAATCCGCCTGGGTCGATGACGTCAAAGTCTGGAAACGGAAGTAAGCGCGAAAGGCGATTCCGACCGCCGCGAAGGTTAATGACGAAACCTGGCTCACGGGGTGCCCGCGTTCGTCAGGGCCTTGCACCCTTCACAGCCTGCCGATCCAACTCGGCACGTCCAACACCTCGCTGAGCATCATCTGCTGAGCGCACAGGGTCGAGCGGTGCAGTTCTTCGGCCGTCACCTCGCCGGCCGAGTTGGAAAGGGGGAGAGTGCCCGTGGCGTCGCGAAGGAACTCGACCGTCAGTCCGCGATGAACGGCTTGTCG
>DASZUP010000329.1:0-7530 GCA_035547635.1 Pirellulales bacterium | reverse complement strand
GCCAGGCGGCCTGGCCGCCTGGCGGCGACGCTATTTCATGGCAATCGCCCGGGCCAGCGGACGGAGCACATGCTCGATCACATAATTGTCGACCATGTCGTGGCAGATTCGCGTCAGATTGTCGAGCGCCGAGACGTACGTGGTGGCCGGCCCCAGGCTGCCATACTGCCTGGCCGTCAGGTAGACGCTCAACTGCTCTTCGGGAAAGTCGCCCGTTCGGACCTGGTAGGCGTTGGTGCGGGTTTCAACGCTCAGCCGACATTGAGTGCGGCAGTCTTCGTCGAGCGACAAGGTCAGCGAGGGCTCGTAATTGATGACGCTGGCGCCGGGCAGTTCGAGCATGCGCTCCAGGGCGGGGCTCCCGCCCAGGGCCTCGGCGACCAATTGGTTGTGGTTGCCGCGGTAGGTGAAATCGAAGCCAAACAGCAAATCCAAAGCTTCGCAGTCCAAGGGGCTGACGGAGAGCATATAGGGCGCCAACTCCAACGCCAGCCGATGCTGCTCCAGAGCCTCGTCGACCGTTTCCGGGTTCACCTGGCCGGAGCAGACTCGCCGATTTTCGATGGTCGCCCAGCGGTACTGGCCTCGGTCCTTGTCCTCCTCGAGCACGAAATCGCCCTTGTCGCGGCAGTAGAAGTTCCGCATCGTGGGATACTTCTTCTGGATTCGCTCGAAGTAGTGCAACACGGTTTCACGATTATTCGGCAGCTCCATCTCCGTACTGAGGTTCATGTTGACGTAAAAGTCGTCACACAATGAATTGTAGCCATTCATCGTTTTCAGTTGTCCCTTCTTGGCCGTCGTGTACCGTGTGACTCAGCCTGCAATCGTGCTGAGTCGGCGCGCCCATTTCGGCTTGGCAGCGGCACGCTAGGAATTGCGTAGCTTGCAGTATAGAATGCCGTGGCAGAGACTGTCAAAAGCCTGGGAACTGTAAAGCCAATCGCCGCTTGCGGTTGGAAACATGAATCAGGCTTCGTGCCGCTTGCGCGGCCGCCTGCGGCTGCAAGGCGTCGCGCCTTAAGAGACTTGGCTCATGGCCGCTTCGGATGTGCTCGCCGTCTTCCCATCCGCACTTGGCTGGATGGCTGCGCAAGGCTGCGGCGCCACGCTCAAGCAGCTCGTTTTCGGGCACGAAACTCCTGAGTCGGCGCTCCGCCAACTTGACGGCGCGCGGGCCCTCTCGGTTCGCGTCGGTTCGTGGAATCCGCGACTGGTTAAGCGTTTACAAGCCTACGCCGAAGGCGCGAAGGACGACTTCCTCGACGTCGAGTTAGATTTGGGCCGTCAGACCCCGTTCCAGCGGGCGGTGGTGGAAAGCTGCCGAAGAATCGGTTTTGGCCGCGTCATGACCTACGGTGAGCTGGCACAATCGGCGGGTTACCCGCGGGCGGCCCGCGCCGTCGGCAATGTCATGCGGACCAACCGCATCCCGTTGATTGTGCCATGCCATCGCGTCGTCGGCTCAGGGGGCGCCGCCGGCGGCTACTCGGCGGGAGAAGGCGTTCGTATGAAATTACGGCTGCTGGAGCTGGAAACTGTTCCCAAGAAAAGCAAAAAGAGCAACGCACCAGGCTTGCGCCCAGGCAGGCCCCATCGCGCCGCTCGCCCAAATGCTTGATTTCACGGCGATATTCCGCTGGTGCGTGCGGACGCCCCCCCAAATAGATTACAATTCTTAAAGTTCTAGTTTCTCTTGGGGGTCTTACCGCTTAGAATGAATTCCGGCCTAGAATAATTGCATGACATCAGGGAGAATGAGGCTGCGGCGAAACGGCGTCCACCTTGTTTCTCCGCTGAACTCTGATTTAGCGAACGAAGAGACCAGCGCTCGATCATGATCTACCCGAGTTCTGCTACGAACGCGAATGACTGGCGCATCGAGCGCCGCGAGGACGGAGCCGTTCTGGTTCGCGTTCCGTCGCGCATGAGAGAGGGAGGGCAGCTTCCCGACGCCGTGTTCGCCTTTCGTGACGGCGATCCTCAGTACGGCTATTGGGAACAGCGTCTACGCGACCAGGAAGTGGCGACGAGATAAATCGCGCCGCGTGCGGCCGATATTCGGTTGCCAACTTCTTGCCGAGCGGGCCGCCGTAAGGCGCATCTCGCGTTCGGCAACTCGAGCCGGTGGTCATCAAACCGGCCGTTCACGGGCGAGCCGACGGCAGTTATCGTCGAGCTGACAGTGGATCCGCGAAGACGTTCACGTTAGGGTATTGCGTGCATGTCAGGACCGGGCGAATGGATCCTTCTTCGCCAGTGGCAGCGCCGCCCTGTTCGCAGCGTGCACGTTGAATGCCGACGTCTCAGGCAACGTTGCCTGGCCGCGACCGCTTCCCACAACCCTCTCTCCCCTCGACGGCCGCCACGATGAGCCCGCTGTTGGAACCTTTGGCCGAGTTCAAAACGGCCGACCTGCCGAAACCGCCCTCTTCGTTTTGGAAACTCGCGGGTCCGGGCGCCGTGCTGGTCGGTTTGTCGATCGGCGCCGGAGAGATCATCGTCTGGCCGCGCACGGTAGCGCAATACGGCGCCGGGATGGTCTGGGCGGCAATGCTCGGCGTGTTTTTGCAGATGTGGGTCAACTTCGAAATCGGCCGCTGGACGATCGCCACCGGAGAAACCGTCTATACGGGCTTCACTCGCGTCTGGCGCGGGTTTGCACCGCTGTTTATCCTGTTCAACGTCCTCGGCTGGCTGGCGCCCGCTTGGGCGATGGCCTCCGGCAGTGCATTGAAAGCCTTGCTCGTCGGTCCGGAATTTGGCGCCGGCACGTTCTGGGGCTCCAACGCTTGCTGGACGACGGTTACGTTCGCAGCCGCCGGAATGTTGTTGTTCGGACCGAAAATGGTCTATCACACGGTCGAGAAGACGATCGAGATCCTGATTGTGATTGTGACCGTGGGCTTGATCATCGTCGCGGTCGCCGTCGGCACGGCAGACCGGTGGAAAGAACTGGGCGCGGGAGCGGTAAATTTCGGCTATCGCGCCGAGGGAGTCTCCGCCCGCGACCTGTTCACCTGGATCGTCTTCGCCGGCGCCGGCGGCACGTCCAACCTGTTCTACACGTTCTACCTGCGCGATAAAAACCTGGGCATGGGGGCGCTCATACCCGACATGCAGAATCCGTTGCGGGGGCGCGCCGAATCGATTCCCTCGACCGGATTTCAATTTGCCGAAACCGCGGAGAACCAGTCTCGCTTTCGAACCTGGCTGCGCTACGTGCGGCAAGACCAGATGCTGTTCTTCTGGCTGCTCAACAGCGTTACGCTGCTGCTGTTCATCTTCGGCGCCCTGGCGGTGCTGCACCCGCAAGGCATCGTCCCCGAAAAGGGCACGTTGATCTGGGACCAATCGCTGATTCTCGGCAAGGCCTTCGGCCGTTGGGGAGCGATCTGGGGCAGCGTCGGCCGCACGATTTTTCTGCTGGTCGGCGTGGCCACGTTATTCAGCACTCAGTTGGCGTTGATCGACGGGGTGTCGCGTTCGATTTCCGACATCATCTACACCAACGTCAAGCCGGCGCAGAAACGCCCCTTGAGCTGGTGGTACATGCTCATCGCGGTCGCCTGGATGGCGACCGGCTGCGGCATCGCCTTCGCCATGGATTACTTCAAGTCCGAGGAACAGGAACTCGGCATTCTGTTGCAAGCCGCCTACATGGGCGGTTTTGCCATGGCCGTCTACGTGCCGCTGATGCTCTACATCAACCTCCGCTACCTGCCGAAATCGGCCCGGCCCGGAGCGGTATCCATCATCATGATGCTCGGCGCCGCCGTACTCTACGGCGGGTTTGCCGTGATGTCGCTGTGGGGCGAGTTGCAAAGTCGATTCGGTTGAAAAATCGTCCAGCCGCCGTTTTCCCATGCAGCGCAGGCCAACGGGCGGCTGCCGGCGCAGGGCCGCAAGTCTCGCCGACGAAAGCGCTTATTCCGGCGAAATCAGCCGCCGAAACGCCGCCTTTCCTGCGCCGCGCCCTAGGCAGACAAACTGCCGCCGTTACAATGTCGGGCGCAGGGGCTTTGATTCATTGGCAACTTGGCATTCCTCGTACGCCCGGACAGGCTTAGGTCGCACTGGCGGGGGATGCATGGCGCGCTCACCCTCAGTCCAAGGCATTGGACCGATGACAGAAATGTTGGCCCGGACGCCGCTTTACGATTGGCATGTTGCTCACGGCGGGCGAATGGTTGATTTCGCCGGCTGGTCGATGCCGGTGCAGTACGCGTCAATCGTCTCCGAACACCAGGCGACCCGCACCGGCGCCGGCCTGTTCGATATCTCGCACATGGGCCGTCTGCGATTCGACGGCGCCGAGGCGGCCGACTTTCTCGATCGCCTGACCACCAGGCGAGTCAGCGACCTGAAGCCGGGCCGGATTCGCTATAGCCTCGTCACCAACGAAGCTGGCGGCATTCTTGACGACGTGCTCGTTTATCGTCTGCAGGACGCCGCTGATCAGCCGTATTTTGTGGTGGTCGTCAACGCCAGCAATCGCAAAAAGATCCTCGATTGGCTGCGTCCCCGTCTGGCGGAAGCTCCGGATGTGCATCTGACCGACGTCACGCGCGACTGGGCGATGATCGCCGTGCAAGGTCCTCGCGCCTTGGGGCTGGCCCAACCGTTGCTCGACGCCGATCTGGCGTCCATGAAGTACTACACCGGGTGCGAAGTCGCGATCGACGGACACGGCGGCATCGTCAGCCGCACCGGCTATACGGGCGAAGACGGCTGCGAGTTGATCGTCGGCGCCAAAGCGGCCCCCGGCATTTGGCAGCGGCTGATCGACGCCGGCGCCGCGCCTGCCGGTCTGGGCTGCCGCGATACGCTCAGGCTCGAGGCCGCGATGCCGCTTTACGGCCACGAGTTATCGGAGCAAATCACTCCGTTTCAGGCCGGGCTTTCCTTCGCCGTCGACCTGGAAGGCCGAGACTTCACAGGTCGCGATGCGCTGGCCGCCGTAGCCGGCGACGCTAACTTGCCGCAGCGCATTGGCCTGGAGTTTTCCGGCAAACGCGTGCCGCGCGAAGGATATGCCGTTCTCGACCAGGGCAAACCCGTCGGAGAGATCACCAGCGGCACGTTTTCGCCGACGTTGGACAAGCCGATTGCCATGGCTTACGTCGAACCCGCCTCCGCGACAGTCGGCCAGGGATTGGCGGTCGACATCCGAGGCCGGCAGGAGGCGGCGCGAGTGGTTGCGTTGCCGTTCTACAAACGTCCGTAAAGCAAGCGATCAAGCGGCACGCCGGTTCGCTCGCGCCGCAAGTTACGTTCCGTCTTCAGCTCATGGAGTTCTGCTAGTGACGCCCGATAAACTACTGTTCGCAAAAACTCATGAATGGGTCGGCGTCGAAACCGAAGGGGGCGACAAGATCGCCGTCATCGGCGTGTCGGCCTTCGCGCTCGAGGCGCTGACCGACCTGGTCTATATCGAGCTGCCTCCTGTCGGTCGCCAGCTCAAAGCGGGCGAGACGTTCGGAGAGATCGAATCGGTCAAAGCCGTCAGCGATCTGTACAGCCCGGTCGACGGCGAGGTGGTCGCCGTACACGAAGGCCTCGGCGACCGGCTCGAAACGCTGAACTCGGATCCGTACGGCGAAGGCTGGATGATCAAAGTCAAGCTTTCGGGCGACGCCGCGTTGAAGTCGCTGCTCGACTACGCCGCGTATCAAAAACAGTGCGCCGAAGAGCAACATTGACGCCCGTGTACGTTATGCCCCCGCAGGTTTCGCGCGGACAACCGCGGTCGGCAGACGGCGCGTTTCGTACGGAGACGATCCGCCGCAAGGAAAACTGCAACCTCCTCGACCTGAACTGTTATCCGGCAAGCACGCCTGGCCGGCGGAACCCCTGTCCTCGATAGCCACTGAATTGCGTATGCCTTACTTGCTCAACACGCCTGAAGACCAGCAAGCCATGCTGGAGGCGATCGGCGTCGGCTCGATCGATGAGTTGTTCGCCATGGTGCCGCCCGAACTGCGGCTCATCCGGCCGCTCAATCTCCCGCCAGCGCAAACGGAGTTGGAGCTGACTGCGCACTTAAGCCAGTTGGCGGGTAAAAACGTCTCGGCCGACCAGAAGGTTTGTTTCCTTGGCGGCGGCAGCTACGACCATTTCATTCCCGCCGCCATCGACATGCTGGCTTCGCGGGGCGAGTATTACACCTCCTACACGCCGTACCAGGCTGAGGCCAGCCAAGGCAATCTGCAAGCGGCGTTTGAGTATCAGACGCTGATCTGCCGCCTGACCGGCATGGATGTCTCCAATGCCAGCCTCTACGACGGCGGCAGCGCCGCGGCCGAAGCCGCCTTCATGAGCATCCACGCGACCGGCCGCCATCAACGGGTTGTGGTGGCTGCCAGCGTGCATCCGGAATACCGGCAAATTCTCGCCACGCAATTGTCGAATCTTGGCGTTGAGTTGGTTACGGTCGGCGCCCCGGACGGGACCGTGCCCCTCGCCGAACTGAGTGCAGCCGTCGACAATCAGACCGCTTGCGTCCTCCTCCAGCAGCCGAATTTCTTCGGCTGCCTGGAAGACGCCAAGGCGGTTGGCGAAATCGCCCATGGCGCCGGCGCCTTGTTTGCCGTTTCCGTCGATCCGATCAGCCTGGGCCTGCTCAAGCGCCCCGGCGACTATGGGGCCGACATTGTCGTCGCCGAAGGGCAATCGCTCGGCAGCCCCATGGCGTTCGGCGGGCCCTACCTGGGCATCATGGCGTGCCGCGAAACCCTCGTCCGCAGAATGCCCGGGCGGATAGCGGGCCAGACGGTCGATCGCCGCGGCAAGCGGTGCTGGGTCTTGACGCTGCAAACGCGCGAGCAGCACATTCGCCGCGACAAGGCGACCAGCAACATCTGCACGAACCAGGGGCTCTACGCACTGCGAGCGGCAATTTACCTGTCGCTGATGGGCCCGCAGGGAATGCGAGAGATCGGCGAGCTGTGTGTACGAAAGAGCCGCTATGCTGCACAGGCGATCGCCGCCAGCGAGCGGCTCTCTGTCGCTTTTGACCGTCCGACGTTCAAAGAGTTTGTCGTCCGCGATCGCCAGGGAGACGTCGAGGCGTTGCTGGTCAAGGCGGAGCAGGCCGGTTTCTTTGCAGGGATCGCGTTGGGGCGTTGGTATCCCGAGTTGGCCGATTGCTTCCTGGTAACGGTTACTGAGAAACGAACCAAGGCCGAGATTGACGCGTTGGTTCAATGTCTTGCCGGATAGGAACGCCGGCGCCGGATATTCGTGGGTATCCGAATAGTGGCCTGAAACGACGTCTGAGTGGTACATCGACTGCCTGAGAACCCAAGCCCGCGGGAGCGTTTTCGCGAGCGGTTCCCGCAACTAAGAGAGAAGAGGACCGCCGCCGGACTACGGGCGGCCAAGTGAGAGAGCGATGCGAAACACACGAGCCATCTTGCCTTTGTTCGAGTTGTCCAAGTCCGGCCGGCGCGCCGCGCGACTTCCAGCGCCGGACGTTCCGGAAGTCCCGCTTGAGCAGTTGCTGCCAGGCGACGCCCTGGCCGAAGCGCC
>DASZUP010000328.1:0-6362 GCA_035547635.1 Pirellulales bacterium | reverse complement strand
CGAACTGCTGACGGCGGACCGCGAGACATGGAGCTATCCCGCGGCGGTGGCCAAGAACCTGGGGTGGCCTGAGTCGCAATTGAGCATTCATGCTCGGCCGAAGTCAGAAGAAAACGATGGAGACGCTTCCCAATGATGCTGTTCCGAGCGACCTTCTCGATCTTATGCTGTGTATTGCTTCTCTCGGGCGAAGTCCGTGCGGACGACTTCCAGATTTCCGAAGACGATCAGGAGATCAATCTCGTCACGCCCGACTTGGAGGCCGCAGTCCGCAAGCAAGACTATGTCAGCGGCGTGGCGGCGGGCTCATTGCTGGACAAGAAAACCGGCTTTCGCGATGCGGGCTTTGGGTTGGACATTGTCGACTGGATTATGGAGCCCGGCAGCGATGAGGCGTATCGCGATCAATTGCCAAAAGAGCTGATTTACGAATTCGGCAACCCGTATCACGGCAACACGCCGAAGCGGTCGATCGAAGGCCCGCAGATCTGCACGCAGGCCAGACGACTCAGCCCGCAGGTTGTTCGCGGCAAGGACTTTGTGGCGGTTCAGCAGCAGTTTCGCTACAAAACCGCGGCGCCCGGCAAGAAGACGGGCAGCCGCTGGTCGCAGACGCTCGTGTTTCCCCGCGGCAAGCGCTATTTCATCTCCTCGGACAGGATCGACGCCGTCAACGACAGTCCGGCCATGTTCTTGCGGCTCGATCTGCCAGGGCACATCAAGCATCGGCACGGCGATACGTTCAGCGAAGTCTACCTGAGCTACATCGGGAAGATTCCGTCCAGCGCGTTCGAGGAGAACTTCGCGCCCGACGCCCGGTTCAACTATCGTCGCGACGAGCGCAAGATTCCCCCACGGATGATTCGGGCCTACCATCTCCGCGATCCGAAAACCGGCAACGACGGGCCGTGGCTGGCGGGCATGACGCTCAACGCTGCAGATGTTTCCGAAGCCTGGTGTCATCAGCGCGGTTACGTCTGCATGATCGAGGAATTCGGCGGCCGGCCGATTAAAGCCGGCGAATCGTTTAGCGCCGCTTTCGTGATCGGTTTTTTTGACTCGATCGAAGAGATGGAACGGGTCTACGACCAATACGCCGGCCACTCGGGGTTGGAAGCAAGCGCCGACGGGTGGAAACTGACGAAATGAAAAAAGAAGCGAGGCGAAATCGGCGAGCCTTTTACGCCCGGAAGTCGACCGACGGAACGGCTCGCGAAGTTCGCTCGATGGCAAAAGTAAGTAGAAAAGGAACCAAACATGAAGTCCACGCACACCATCGCGGCGGCATGCCTGCTGGCGCTGCTATCTACATGCCATGTCGTCGAACGGGCATGCGCGGCCGACAATCCGCTCACCGGACCGGTGATCAAGCTGTGGCCTGAGGGGGCGCCCGGCGCCAAGGGCGATGAACCGGCTGACACGCCCACGCTGAACGTCTATCAGCCGGCCGCCGACAAGGCCAACGGCACGGCGGTGATCGTATGCCCGGGCGGTGGTTATGGACATCTGGCCCTGGGCCATGAAGGCCATGACCTGGGCGAATTCTTCAAATCGCTCGGCGTAACGGCTTTCGTACTCAAATATCGCATATCGCCGCACTATCAGCATCCCGCTCCGTTGAACGACGCTCAGCGAGCGATTCGTCTGGTGCGCGCCCGCGCCAACGAGTGGGAGCTGGATCCTAAGCGGATCGGCATCATGGGCTTTTCGGCGGGCGGCCACCTGGCTTCGACTGCCGGAACGCACTTCGACGCCGGCGATCCGCAAGCCAAGGATCTGATCGACCGAGTGAGCTGCCGTCCTGATTTTTTGATTCTCTGTTACCCCGTGATTTCGCTGAACACTGAATACGCCCACGTCGGCTCGCGGAACAACCTGCTGGGTAAAGACGCCGATGCAACCATGGTGCAAAGTCTGTCGAACGAGACGCAGGGCAGCGATCAAACGCCGCCCACTTTTCTGTTTCATACCGATGCCGATACCGGCGTGCGGCCGGAAAACAGCGTGCTGTTTTATCTTGCGCTCAAGAAGCACAAGATCCCCGCGGAACTGCACATTTACGAACAAGGCCGCCATGGCGTCGGCATGGCCGCCAAGGATCCGGTCTTGTCGACGTGGTCGGCCCGCCTGGCGGATTGGTTGAAAGGACGCGGCTTGCTCCGCAAATAATCACGACAAGCAGGAAGTAAAGGCGGGTCCATGAAGTTGGCTTGCGGTTGGTTAGCGGCGGGGCTGATGCTGCTCGGGCAGGCCAGGGCGGAAGACTCCTTCTATTTGCAAGGGGGCGAGACCGTCGTCTTCTTTGGAGACAGCATCACGCAGAACGGGCAGTACGTGAATTACGTCGAGGCGTTTCTTTTGACTCGTTACCCGACGAAGCAGTTTCGCGTGATCAATCACGGCATCAGCAGCGAAACGGTCTCGGGAACGAGCGAGCCGGACCACCAACCTCGCCGGCCCGATGCGCATCCGCGGTTTGCTCGCGACGTGGCGGCCTGGAAGCCGGACGTGGTGGTGGCTTGCTTCGGGATGAACGACGGCAACTATCATCCCTTCGATGAGCAGCGGTTCGCCAAATATCAAAGCGGCGTGCGCCGGCTCATTGCTCGCGTGCGAGAAGAAGCCGGGGCGAAGAAACTGACGCTACTCACTCCGCCCCCCTACGATCCGTATCGCCGCACGGTGCTGGACCCGAACGCCAAGAGCTTCGGCTACAAGTTCGCCTTTATCGGCTACGACGACACGCTGACCCGCTATAGCCAATGGCTTGCGTCGCTGAGCGGACCGGGGCTGCTGGTCGCCGACGATCACGCGGCAATCGACGCTCACGTACGCAAGCGGCGCGAAGAACTCGTCAGCTATTCGGTCTCGCCCGATGCCATTCACCCGAACGCGACGGGACACTGGCTGATGGCGCAAACGCTGGTCGAAGCGTGGAGCGCGCCGGCGCTGGCTGCGGAAGCCTCGTTCGACGCCGCCGAGTTGAAAGTCTTGGCCGGCGACGTGTGCGGACTGAAGCGGGACGGTGCGTCGCTGCAAGCGATATGGCGCAGCCCGCTGCCGCTGCCTCTCGATCCTCAGTGGGACGCAACAGCCATCGAACAGGAACGCCTCAGCCAGCGACTGAATCGGTATCGCCTGTCCATCGCTGGCCTGAAGCCGGGCCGGTATGAACTGTCCGCCGATGGGAAGCCCTTCGGGCAGGCGACGCACGAAGAGTTAGCTGCCGGAGTCGATCTGAACCGCTTTGCCGATTTTCCTGCCGTCGCACTAGCCCGCGATGTTCTGGGCCGCCTGGTATTGCGCAACCGGGCCGTCTATTCCGCGTGGCGCAAGAGCATCGCCGCCGGACGCGATGGCATGCCGGGCGAAGCAGAAGCTGCGGCAACGGCCAGCCAAACGGCAGTGCTGCGAGCAAGTTGCCAGGCTCGCGACATCGCACTGCGGATTGAGCCGCTTGAGGGCGAATAGCCGCCTTCAACGGCTTTTCAGGGAATGAGCGAGTCTGTGCGTCATCGGCGGCGAAAAGCCAGCGGTTCGGTGGCCGGGCGCCTGCGCCTGATGCTGCCGATTGCGGCCGTCTCGCCGCGAAAAAAAGCGGCCCGGCTTGCTTCGGCAGCAAGCCGGGCCGTTTGTGAATCTCGGCGTGGTGCGAACGCTTAGACCATCGACTTCAGGTTCTTCAGTGCGCGAACCTTGATCTTCTTGTAGGCCGGTTTGGCGGGGCGGTCCATGAACTCGCCCGGCTTGAACGGATTCGGCACGTTCTTTTTGGCGGGACGCGCCGGAACTTGCTTCCGCTCAATTTTGACCAGCCCGGGGATGGTGAACATGCCAGGGCCGCGGCCGCTGACCGCCTTCTTGATCTCGTCCGACAGTGCTTCGAGGACGGCAGCCACTTCCTTCCTCGACAAATCGGTGGCGCTGGCAATGTTGTTCAGAATCTCGCTCTTGGTGGGAGCCTTGGCTTTTTTCGCTGCTGCGGCTTTCGCCATAGTGTCCTTACCCTCCCTGCGGGTTTTTAAAGAATGTGAAACGAATGTCCGTCCGAACTCATGGACGCGATGATTAAAATCGACAAAATCGAAAAAGCAACCCACAAAACTCCAGAAACCACTGAAAAATACGACTAAAACCGTGTTTGTCCAGCCAATTCGCGGCCGGAACCCCTGATTTCAGGCCATGATGGCGACGTTTGGCCGGCATTTCACGGAAATCCAGACCCCTTCGGGTGGAACCGCCCATGCCTGCCGGAGCGGCGATAGGGCGACCGGCGGAAGCGGAAACTGGGGGAGCGACCGAGCGCGCCAGGCGGCGACTGTTTCTTGCCGATTTTTTTTGCGTCGTGTAAGATATTACTTGACCTAAAGTTATGTCTCGTGGTCGATGGTTGATCGGTCGGGACGCCCGGGGAGCTTCGCGGCCGCGCCGAGGAGCTGCGCTTGGGCGTCGTGGGCGGATCGTGCTGATGCAGGGGTCGAACTATTCCCAACCGCAAGGCGACGCCGCACGGCGGCCCTGCGGTGCGGCTGATGAAAGAGGAGTGGCGGCATGATGGGACCTGGATGGAGCCTGGCCTTCCGAGCGTTGCTGGCTGCGTGCTTTTCGCTCGTTGCCTTCCCGGGCGAATCGCCGTCCTCCGCCCTCGCTCAGGCTGATCATGCTCCTCAGCGGGCGCGCCGTGCGCCGCCCCACCGTGGGGCCGTATTGCAGCTTGCGTTTCAGCCGGGCGCCAACCAGGGCAATGTGGCCGGCGTCATTGAAGAAGGCGCCGACAGCGTCTTCTATCCGCCGGATCGGGCCACGATGCAGCGTTTCTCGGCCGCCAAGGAGCGGCTCGAGCAAAAGCGTTTCAGCGAAGCCGTGCGATTGCTGGGCAGCATTCTGGAGAAGCCGGAAGATTATTTCTTCCAACCCGACAAAGACGTTCCCATCTATCGGAGCTTGAAAGGCGAAGCCCGGCGGCTGATCGGCGAATTGCCCTCCGAAGGCCAACAGTCGTACGAATTGCAGTACGGGGCGCATGCACGGCAGTTGCTGACCGATGCGGTCGCCGCCGGCGACGTGGACAAACTGGCGGAAGTCAGCCGGCAGTTTTTTCACACCCAGGCCGGTTACGAAGCCGCCTATCTGCTGGGCGCTTCGGAAATGGATCACGGGCGGCCGCTCGCCGCAGCGCTGTGCCTGCGGAGATTGCAGGAAACGCCCCGCGCTGCGGCCCCCTTTGAGCCGACCCTTTCATTGCGGATCGCCGTCTGCTGGTTCCGCTCGGGAATGACCGAACAAGCGCTCGAGGCGCTCGGCGCGTTGAAGCGGGACTATCCTGACGCCGAGTTCAAAGTCGGCGGGAAGACTCGAAAGCTGTTTGCCGTAGATTCCCAGGCATTGCCCTGGCTGGCCGACTTGCTGGGAGACATGGGCTCTTCTCAGGCCCGTCTGGGGCCGGATCAGTGGACGATGCATCGGGGCTCCCCGACTCGCAACGCAACCAGCTCGGGCAGCAGTCCATTGTTGAATCGCCGCTGGGCGGTGCCTGCCGCCAATGATCCGCAACTGGAAAAGCTCTTGGCGGAAATGCAGCAGGAGCACGTCGAGCAAGGCGGGCGGCTGACCCCGGGGCTGCACCCATTGGCGGTCAACGGTTACGTCTTCATGCGCTCGATAAGCTGCCTGGAAGCCATTGATTTCCGCACCGGCAAGCGCATCTGGAACGGTCCCGTCGAGAAGCAAGTCGACGAATTGCTCCGTCAAGGCGCTTCGCCCGCTCTGCAGCAACACGCCACGACCTTCACCCATTGGCTCGAGCAACGCGTCTGGGACGACGCCGCCTACGGCACGCTCAGCAGCGACGGCGAACGAATCTATTGCGTCGAAGACCTGGCGGGAAACATGCAGGAGGGCTTTCCCGGCGGCGCGCGTCCTGGGCGGCGGATGGTCGTCAACAACGGCGTGATCGTCGCGCCCAACACCATCTCCTACAACCGCCTGGCCGCCTACGAGATTGAAACGGAAGGCAAACTCAAGTGGGATTTGGGGGGCGAACCGAAAGAGGACGGCGCTCCGCTGGCAGGCGCCTTCTTTCTCGGCCCGCCGTTGCCGCTGGCCGGCCGACTGTACGTGCTGGCTGAGATCAAAGGCGAGATCCGGCTGCTGGCGCTGGAAGCGCGCTCAGGAGAAGTGCTCTGGTCGCAGCAGATCGCGATTGTCGAGCGAAACATTCTGGAAGATCCGTTGCGGCGCATCGCCGGCGCGTCCCCTTCTTATGCCGACGGCGTGCTGGTTTGTCCCACGTCCGCCGGCGCCGTCGTAGCGGTCGACTTGACGACCCGCTCGTTGCTGTGGGGATACCAGTATCCGCGGGC
>DASZUP010000327.1:0-16297 GCA_035547635.1 Pirellulales bacterium | reverse complement strand
TGCGCTACGGGAGTCTTCAGGCGCGCGGCGGTCGATTTCACTGATTTCGACCAGCCGCGGGCCTTCGCTGTCTCGAACGCGCTGCGCCCGGCCGCTGACCAGCGAGCCGGCGCGCAGCTTGTATTTGTCCGCAAGTCTCTGCGGGACGTAGGCGTCGCTGCGCTGCTGGGCATAGCCCTGCCCCGGAGCGCGCAGGAAGCCATAGCCCTTAGGCAGCAATTCCAGCACGCCCGAGACTTCCATCAAGGACTCGGTCGATTCCGTCGTCGCGGCTCCTCGGGCGCCTCCTGCGCGTTTGCAGCGACGCGTTTTCGGCGGCGCCTGACCTGGCGCAGGGCCGGCGCCCCGGTCGCGCCGAGAGCGGCGTTGGGAGCCGCGGCGAGTGGTTGGTTCATGTTGAATCGGCATTGGACGATCCTCGAAAAGTAGCCTGAAAACCTGGGAATAGCGTGATAGGGCCGCGTCCGTTTCGGTACTCCGCGTGCGCAAAACCCGCACGCTGCGGAGCCGACAGTGCTGGAACTCAGTCATGCGAGCGAGCAGCGCCAGTTCATTCGGCGCCCTATCGGCGCCGCAGCACCGCGGAGCGGCACGCGGGAAAACTCCGGCCGCTTGCCGCCTGGCGAGGAAAGTCTCATGCCAGCCGTGATCTTCGCTGAACTTCAGCCCGTAATTGCGAGCTTCCAATCGGCGGCCTGGGGCGAGCACGGCAAGCTCAGCATCGGCTTGCCGCTTTCCCGAATGAGTCGCTCCAACGTCCCCGGCTAATCATAGAGAGTCAGCAAAACGCTTTCGGCCGGGCTTGGAAAGCAAACGCTACTTCTCTATACGCAAGGCTTTGTGCGATAGATCGCGCCGCCGCAATTTTTTTCCGGGTGGCTGGGGGGGCGGCGCCTGCGAACCAATTGGCCGGCAAAACCGTCACATCTGCGGGCGTGGACCGCACCTGGGGTGCTGCGTAGAATGCAATCGAGCCCTCATTTCTATCGTTTTTTTGCGGCGGGCTTCAATGTTAGCCCGCCGGCGACGGGGGGCCGGGCGTCTGGTAGAGCCCGGCCTTCGTGAATGTCGTCCGCGGGCTCCTGAGGCCGCCCGCACGGCGCTTTTTTGGAACTTATCTCGACAGTTTTGCAGATTCGTCTTTCGCAGCCCATGAGTATCCAAACTTACGAACCTCTTTCGATCCGGGACGACGAGACCATGCTGGAGCCCGAACCGACTTCGTTCGCGCACGGCCTGGATGCCTCGGACGAACAGGACTCGCTGGAAACGGAACCGTCAGATGACGAGGCCCTCGCGGAAGACGCCGAGAGCGAACTGACCAGCGGCGCGAATCGCGACGTAAGTTGGTTCGACGACTCGCTCAGCATTTACCTGGACCAGATCGGCAAGATGCCGCTGCTGACTCGAGCCCAGGAACTCGCCTTGGCGCGAGAGGTCGACTCTGCCCGGCGCCGCTTTCGCCGCAATCTGCTCGAGTGCGGCTTCGTGCTGCGTTCTGCGGTAGCCGCGCTGGAGCGAGTCCACTCCGGCGACCTGGCGTTCGACCGTACCGTGCAGGTCGCCGTCAGCGACCGGTTGGAGAAGCACCAAATCCTCGGCCGGCTGCCGCACCATCTGAAAACGTTGTCCGCTCTGTTGCAGCGCAATCAGCAAGACTATCGTACTGCGGCGAGACGATCAAAATCACTGCGGCAGCGCCGCGAGGCCTGGCGGCGCCTGGTTGCTCGCCGGCGAAGAGCGGTCCGGCTCGTCGAAGAGCTCGGCTTGCGGATGCCGCGGTTGGAGCATCAATTCGAACGTTTACTAAAGCTCGCCGAGCGGGCCGACCAGTTGCAGGCGGAAATCAAGCGCCTGAAACGCACCCGCGCCCCGGCCGAGCGGCTGCAGAGCTGCATGGCGGAACGACGGCGCATCTTCCGCGCCGCCCAGCAGACGCCTGCCGGTTTGCGGAAGCGCGTCCAGCGGCTGCGCGAAGCCTACGCCCGTTATCAGCTTGCCCGGCGGCGGATGTCGGAAGGCAACCTGCGATTGGTCGTCTCCGTGGCCAAAAAATACCGCAATCGGGGCCTCGGCTTTCAGGACTTGATCCAGGAGGGCAACGCCGGCCTGCTGCGCGCGGTGGAGAAGTTCGAGCATCGCCGCGGATTGAAGTTCTGCACCTACGCCACCTGGTGGATCCGACAGGCGGTGGGCCGCGCCGTGTCGGATCAAAGCCGGCTCATCCGGGTCCCCAGCGGGTCGATGCGAACCCAATCGAAGGTTCGCCGCGCCGTCGGCGCCTTGTGGCAGGAACTGGCCCGGCAACCGACGATCGAAGAGGCGGCCGCGGCAGCAGAGATGCCGGTCGAACAGGTGCGTCGCTCACTGGAGACCACTCGCGGGCTGTTCAGTCTGGACGAACCGAAGGACTTCGATGAAGAGCGGAATCTGCTCGACGATCTTTCCGATAGCCGCACGCATGAGCCCGCCAACGACGCCAATCTGACCATCCTGCATCACCGGGTCGGCGAACTGCTTGAGTCGCTGAGCTACCGCGAGCGGGAAATCATCAAGCTCCGCTACGGCTTGGGCGACGGCTACTGCTATACCCTGGCCGACGTGGCTGATATCTTTCGCGTCAGCCGCGAGCGCATCCGCCAGATCGAGACGCGAGCGTTTCGCAAGTTGCAACAGCTTGCCGGGGAAGAGTTGTCGGCATTTCTGGACTAATCCCCGGCTCTGCCGTCAGAACAAAAACGGCTGCTAGCCTCATTTATCCTTTGATGACGCCTATCGGGCGCAGCCTGGCGACTTTGCTGGCCAGCCCCGCTTTGTGAACGACCTCGACCACAAGGTCGACGTCCTTATAGGCGGCCGACTGCTCTTCAGCCAGCCCCTTCCAACTTCGGGCGCGGGCGATGATGCCTTGCTGTTCGAGTTCCTCGTCGATGCGCCGCCCCCGCGCCTCGCGCACCGCGGCGTGGCGGCTGAGGACGCGCCCGGCGCCGTGGCACGCGCTGCCAAAGGTTTGCGTCATACTGCCTGGCTGCCCAGCCAGCACCCAACTGGCGCGGCCCATATCGCCGGGGATGATTACGGGCTGGCCAATTTCGGCGTAAGCGGCCGGCACTTCGGGATGCCCCGGCGGAAAGGCGCGCGTGGCGCCCTTGCGGTGAACCCAGACTTGCTTGCGTTCTCCCGCCACTTCGTGCTCTTCGAGCTTGGCGATGTTGTGAGCCACGTCGTAGATCAACTGCATGTCGAGCGCTTGCCAGGAGCGGCCGAAGATCGTTTCGAAGACTTCGCGCGCTTGCCACAACAACAATTGGCGGTTGCACCAGGCGAAGTTGGCCGCCGCCCGCATCGCGCCCAGGTAGTGCTGGCCTTCCGGGCTCTCGACCGGGGCGCAAACCAGTTGGCGGTCGGGCAGTTCGATGCCGTACTTGGCCGGCACATGGCGGAGCTGCCGCAGCGCATCATCACACACCTGGTAGCCCAAGCCTCGCGAACCGGAGTGAATCATTACGCAGACCATGTCCTTAGCCAGCCCCATGACTCGCGCCGCGCGCTCGTCGAAAACGCGGTCGACGATTTGCACTTCCAGGAAGTGGTTGCCGGCGCCGAGCGTGCCGCACTGGTCGTAACCGCGCTGCAACGCCCGATCGCTGACGTTTTCCGGCGCTGCGCCGTCCAGCCGACCATGCGCTTCGGCAAATTCGATGTCGCGCTCGACGGCCAGGCCGCGCTTGATCAGGCCTTGCGGTCCGGTTGTCATCAGCGACCGCAGTTCGTTCGGATTGAAATGATATTTGCCGCCGCGGCCGACGCCGGTAGGGACTTGCTTAAAGAGCTCGTTGACGAGTGCACTCAAATGCGGTTTTATCTCGGCTAAGAACAGGTTCGAGCGAATCAGGCGGACGCCGCAGTTAATGTCATAGCCCACGCCGCCCGGCGAAATCACGCCGCCCGCGGCTGGATCGGTGGCGCAAACGCCTCCAATGCAGAAGCCATAGCCCCAATGGATATCAGGCATAGCCAGGCTCGCGTACTGGATGCCGGGCAGGAATGCCACGTTCGCCACCTGTTCCAAGGCCTGATCGGTGCGGATCAGCTTCAGCAACGCCGAGTCGGCATACACGAGGCCGTCCACCCGCATGCCGGCCTTGTAGCTCTTCGGGATCCGCCAGCAGTATTCGGTGACTGGCTCCAGCGGCCCTTGGTATCCGTCGCCGCGGGCGGCCGTTTCGCGAGAAGGTTTATCAGGCGTCCTGGACTGCGTAACGCCGAGGTCTGCCATGGCAAAACTCTCCCGTTCGTTGAGCGTTCGCGAAGCGATGCCGAATTCGACAAAACTAAGGCGACCCGTGCCGCAAACCGTATGCCCGCCATGCTCGAGATCGAGCTGCGCTTTGAGCCGACGAATGCACGGCTGGCCGTCAGCCCTCCCAAGCGTAGGCGCCTCCTGACGCCTGTAATCTTTCTGACTGTGCCGGGATGCACAGGTGTGGCCGCTCCGCCCGGTCTCGATGGGAGCAAGTTGCCGGCCGAAGAGTCCCGGGGGCAATAAAGCCGCGTAAAGGAGCGGGCGCCGCCGGGGCCACTGGGTCAAACGACTTTGCGGCACGACCTTTGCATTTCTGATGAGGCGGCCGCTTACGGCGTACGCGAGGGCCGCAAAGCGTGTAAGTCCGGCTGGCGCCGGGCGAGACGCGCGGTCGTCGGCGTGCGAACTGAATAAGGAGCGCGAACCATGCAACTCCCGCTGCAAATCAGCTTCCAACATCTGCCTCATTCTGACGAGATCGAAGACATCGTCTATGAAAACGCAGCCAGGCTCGACGGCTTCTGCGATCAGATCATGAGTTGCCGGGTCGTCGTCGACGTGCCGCACCGGCATCACCGCCAAGGCAACTTGTATCAGGTGCGGATCGACATCACCGTGCCGGGCGAGGAACTGGTCGTCAATCGAGAAGCTGCTCAGCACACTCAGTACAAGAACCTGCGAGTCGCCATCGACGACGCCTTTAACACGGCGGCCCGATTGCTTGAGGATTATTCGCGCCGTCATCGTATGGACGTCAAGTCGCATCAGGAGGCGCCGGCCCATGCCCGCGTGTCGAAGGTGTTTCCGGATGTGAACTACGGCTTCCTCGAGACGCTTGATGGGCGCGAAATCTATTTCCATCGCAACAGCGTGTTAGGCGCCCATTTCGACCAGCTTGAACCAGGCGAGGAAGTCACCTACATCGAACAACCGGGCGAGAAAGGGCCGCAGGCCAGCACCGTCAAACCGGTCGGCCGGCATCATCACGTTTAGCGGCGCACATTGAGCGGCACAACGCCGCGCCGAGAGCTCTGGCTATCGTTTCCAGGGAGGAACTGCGAGTTATGGACCAGGAAACATTGGAAGAGTGCCGAGCGCAACTGGTTGAGATGCGTCTGCGGCTGGTTGAAGAAGTCGAGCATCTGCTTGAAGAAGTGCCCGACGACCGGCGGGCCGCAGGCGCGTTGTCGCGAGCGCCGACGCACCCGGCCGATTATGCGACGGAAGGGAGCGATAAGGAAATCATGCTCATCGCCAACGAGCAACAGTTGCAGGCGGCGGTGCATGACGCATTGCAGCGGATCGACGAGGGGAGCTTCGGCCGCTGCCGGAAATGCGGCGGCGAAATCTCGCCCGAGCGGCTGCGGGCCATCCCTTACGCCGCCTATTGCATCGCCTGCGCCGAACGCCTGCCGCCGACCTGATGGTTGGCCAGAATACCCGCCATGCGCCCGCGTCTTGACGTAACCGCCGACGCGGGCGCCTCGCTTTCAAGCCCCGTTCACAGAATTTGATGCAACGAGAGAAGAGCATGTCGTCGACAGCCCTCCTGACGGAACAGTATTGCGACAACTTGGGCCCGGCGAAGATCGTTCATCTTTATGATCCCGACGCCGGTCTGCACGGCGTGCTCGTGATCGATAACGTCGCCTGCGGGCCGGCCATCGGCGGCGTGCGGATGGCTGCGGACATAACGACCGAAGAAGTCGTCCGGCTGGCCCGCGCCATGACGCTCAAGAATGCGGCGGCCGGCTTGCCTCACGGCGGCGGCAAGGCGGGTATTGCCGCAAATCCGAAAATGGCCGACAAGCCGCGGCTGTTCCGCGCGTTCGGCCGCGCCATTCGCGATCTGGTCGATTACATCCCCGGCCCCGATATGGGCACGGACGAAACGTGCATGGCGCGCCTGTTCGACGAAATTGGCCGTGCCGTCGGCCTGCCGCGGGTGATGGGCGGCATTCCGCTCGACGAAGTCGGCGCCACCGGCTATGGCGTGGCTCAGTGCGCGGACGTCGCGGCTGCGCACCTGGGCATTTCTTTGGCCGGAGCAAGGATCGCCATCGAGGGCTTCGGCAGCGTCGGCCGGCATGCAGCCCGGTTTCTGGAGCAGATGGGCGCCGTGGTAGTCGCCGCCAGCGATACCGGCGGCGCCGTGTATCATCCCGAGGGCTTGCGAGTTGATGAACTGGTCGCCGCCAAAGCCAAGACCGGCAGCGTGACGGGCTGCGGGCGGGGGCAGCGATTGACGGCAGCGCAACTGTTCACGGTTCCCTGCGAGATTATCATTCCGGCCGCCCGGCCCGACTCCATTCATATCAAGAACGCGGCCCAGATTCAGGCGAAGCTGATTCTGCAGGGCGCGAATATTCCCGCCACCGCGGAAGCTGAAACGCTGCTCCACGAGCGCGGCGTGCTGGTCGTGCCCGACTTCATTGCCAATGCCGGCGGCGTGATCTGCGGAGCGGTCGAGTACCGCCACGGCAGCCAGGCCAGCGCCTTCGAGCAGATCGCCGACACCGTCCGCCGCAACACGCAAGAGACGCTCGACCGCAGCCATCATGAGCGGATCGAACCTCGCCGCGCCGCTCTCGAGATGGCCACGCAGCGCGTGCTCGAAGCGCAAAGCTATCGCAACCGCTGCCCGGTCGTGGCGCCCGAGAGAATATAACCGCTTGACGAGAGTGCAGACGTCTCTTGTTCCTTCTGGGCTCGCATTGCTTTTCATTCCGTTGAGTGGTTCGTCGCTCAACGCGATGACTTCGTGTTCTTCCGCAAAAGTTTTGCAGCCTGACGGCACGCGGCCTATCATGAAGGCGCTTCGCAGCTTTTATCAAAGGAGAGGGGCGCCACATGCCGCGGGGAGGTGATCGGCTTGAATCCGATGAACTCGACGAGCTTCAACCCGGCGAGACCTGCGACGTTGGCGACGCGCATCGTTGAACTTTCGGACACAACTCCGTGATTTTCTGAGGAGGAATGAACGATGTCGAAGCGAATTCTGGTTGCCTTGGCCGCTTCTCTGCTTGTGGTCGGCGCCGGATGGTCCGCAATGGCGCAAAAGGAGGCGCCGCCGGCCATCGACTCCGTCAAAGCCAAGCTCGCACGAGAGGTCTTCGCCCAGATGAAGGCGCGCTGGCGAAACAATGAAGCCTACAACCTCGAAGAGTTGGAGCTGTGGTCGACGCATATCCTGGAAGCGGAGCTCGACGCTGCCGCCAATGCGGAACAGCGCGTGGCGGCTTACGAAGCGCAAATCAAGCGCACCGCCGACATCGCGGCCGCGGCCAAAGCTTACGCCAAGAGCGGACAAGGGCTGGACTCGGATGCGCTGGCCGCGGAGTACTATCGTCTTGAGGCGCTGTCGCAATCGGCCACGGGACGCTGACGGCAAAAGCCGCCGATCGCAGAGACCGTCTCGTCGGGACGTTTTTGGGCGCCGGCTTTCAGTCCTTGAACGCTTCGGGCGGCACGTACAGCGACCAGACTTCGCTGCTCAACGGCTGGGCGTGGCCGCCAGCAATCCAGATCTTGTCCTGGAATACGTAGGCCGAGTGTTCGTGCCGCTCCTTCCATGTGACGGCGGACTTCAACTGCGTCCACTGCTTGCCGTCTTTGGAGTACCAGACGTCGCCCCAGTTCTTGGAAGGATGGTTCGACCAGCCGCCCAGGACCCAAATGCGATCGCGATAGACGACCGACGAGAACCAGAGCCGCGGCGGCCAAGGGGCGGCGGCCGTTTCTTGCGTCCAGTGAACTCCGTCGCTCGACGACCAGACGTCATTGTACGTGCTGTAGAGCTTCTCCGGCCAATAGTTGCCGCCGCCGAAGACATAGATCTTGTCGTTGAGCACGGCCGCCTGGTGGTAAGCCCGCGGCGCCCATTCGGCATGAGCCGTGGCCTGCTTCCAGTTTCGGCCGTCTACCGAGAACCAGACGTCGTTCTTGACGCTCTGCTCATCGCCGAAGTAATAGTCTTCCGTGCCGCCGAGAATCCACATCTTGCCCTGGAACTCGACCGTGGCTGCAGCCAACCGTGGCGACCAGCCGGCGTGCTCGGCTGTTTGCTCCCATTGCTTCCCGTCGCTCGACGACCAGACGGCGTTGCTGGCGGAGTGATCGGGCAGACGCCCGTTGTACCAACCGCCCATCATCCACATCTTGTTGTTGAAGGCCAGCGACATGGGCAGATCGCTGTGCTTCCACGGCGCGGCGTCGGTGACCAGCTTCCAGCTTTTGCCGTCGGCCGAACTCCAGACGTCTCGCGGAGCCGCCTTATAGGAATTGAACCAGCCGCCGAACAGCCACAGTCTGTCTCCGTAGACCAGCTCTCCTTGCGAATCTCGCGGTTGCCAGCCGGCCTGCTTGGTTTCCAGCTTCCAGTCCGGCGCCGGCTCTTCGGCGCGGAGTTGCAAGGCCAAGCAGAGAATGCAGAATATCGCCAGGAGGGTTTTCATGGTGCACACTTCAAGGGGTTAATCAGCCGATCGCCCCGCCTAACCAACGTTGGCGATATTCTAACCTGCTCGCGCGCGGGAAGCATCATGCTCTCGATCAGCCTGCCAAAGACGCCCACCATTTCCTCGAGAACATGGGCGCCTTTGCTCGCCTTCCGCGATCGTGGTTTCGAGCGTTCCCACTTCGTCTCTCGACGCATTTGAGGCCTCTTACGCTCTGGATCATTGCTGCGAACTCGCCACGAATCGACGCCTCCTGGCCGCCTTCTTTCGCTCGCCGCCAGGCGAGCGGGGGGCGTCAGCCCCTCGGTGGCGTCAATCCGCCCATGAGGCTCACTGCTGCGAGTAAATAGAACGCCGCGCACCGCTTCAATACGGAGGCTGCCCCTCTGGCTCGCCAATGTCCGCTTCCGCCCCAGCGAAAGCCGGCAATACGGAGCTAGCTCGCATACCTCGCCCAAACTCGCCTCCTCTATTTGCTGCGATGTTTGAACCGCGTGGCCGCCGCAAAGTTACGATTTCATGGCCGTTCGCCAGCGTTTTTGTTTCTTGCCCCACGGAAAGAGCCTATAAGTCCTCGGGGAAGAATTTCCCCATCACGTCATTCAGGTATCTCCGCACACTGTTTACGCCGTCTTCGCCCTGGTTCATCACGTCGATGAGCGCCTGACTATCCAGGGCTGAAACCGGATTGAAGATCCACGTTTCGGCGTCGTTCGGGCGGAATTTGGCAATCCGCGATTTCGCCCATTCCGGCAGATCGTCGAAGCCTTCATACGTTGTTTTGGACAAAATATATTGCACCCTTTAATGGCAAGATCACGAGATTTATGGCACGCGGTTGTCGGGCCGATGGAACGAGAAGCACGCCAGGCAACACTAGATGTCGAGAACCGCGGTTGAATTCAGTTCCTGCCGTCTACCTGCCTCTTTTAAGATTTGCAAACCGGCTGAGCAGACTGCGACTCCTTGCTTGAATTCCCCTGGATCGAAATTGGCTTACTTTCCGACCACCCCCTTGCGCGAAAAACGCAGTCGCCGCGAAATGGCTTGCGACCAGCGGAGACAAGATGCCTCTGGCCAGAAGGATCGCGGCGGATTGGCGGGAAGCGCGCGAGCAATCTTGGTTGGATGACTTTCGCGCGCAGCGAGGTTTCGACGACAGCAATTCTAGCTGGCCCGGCAACTGAAGCGAACGCCCAAAGCCAATGCCCGAAGGCGCAGGCATACTTCGATCTCCGTCGCTGGCAGCAGTATCCAGTTCGAATTGCCGCCAGAAAAATAGTGGAAGGCCGCGCGGACGGCACATCGGGGCGTGCCGTTCTTCCGCCGGCCGCTATACACACGTAGCCCCCGCTTGCCGGGCGGCTGCGTTGCAGACATAATGTCTAAACCATGCCGGGCAGCAACCTCGGAAGCACCGGACGAAGACTATGCGATCCTTGTCGACATGTAGCACAGCCATTGCCCTGTTCGTCTCAGTGTCTCTGCAGCCATGCGCGACATGCAGGGCGGATGAGCCTGTTCAGCCTGATGGGACTGCACAACAAGAGCGGCTGGATTTTCTGCGGACCAAACTCAGCGAGTTCGAGTTCCACGAGGCTGATGGGAATCAGCGGCCGCTGACCTGTCGCAAGCAGCCGATTTTGCACTGGAGCAACCCGGTCCGCGACTATGTCGACGATGGCTACGCATTCGTTTACGTGGAAGGTCAGCGCCCGCGCGCCGTGGTAAACGTGTGGCTTCAAAGCGACGATCCGACGCTAAATACAGGCGAGTTCTGGCGAGAATTCATCCTGCTCCGTGGGAAACCGCTGCACTGCCGGCGCGGCGAGCGTCTGCTCTGGTCGCCCAAGGCCGCGCCCCTGGAGGACCAGGCATTGGAAGATGCGGAGGCGCCCGCCGCCAGCCGCACTCTGCGGTTGGTGCAAATGCGACGGCTTGCCAACCGCTTTCATGCGAGGATCTACAAGGACGAATCTCCGAACGAACTGCGAATCATGCGGCAGCCGCTGTACCGCTACCAGGATCAAGACGCCGGCATTCTGGACGGAGCGTTGTTCGCCTTCGCGGAAGCGAACGACGCCGAACTTCTACTGCTGATCGAAGCCGCGGCGCGGAACAATGGCAGAACGCATGAGTGGCAGTATGCTCTCGCCCGGATCACGTCCTATCGCCTGGTCGTGCAGCTTGACGACGACGAGATCTTCTCCGTCGAAGATTACTGGAAAGGAGCTCGCAACATCGACGATCCGTATCTGGAGAAGAAAGACAGCCGGTATTCGCTGCGAGACAGGCAGGGAGACGCGCCAACGCCGCCATGACGTAGAAGGCGCAGGCAAGCTGCATCCCGCTTACGTTACCACGAATTCGACGAAAGCCCGGAGATCTCCGAAAGCAGCCGGTGAGTCACGGCCAGGTCGACAAGCTCGGCCAGAGACTTGACCTGCAGCTTGCCCATGATGCGGGCGCGGCGCATTTCTACGGCCCGCTCGGAAATGAACAGCCGCGAGGCCATGACCTTGTTCGCGGCGCCGGCCAGGATCAGTTCCAACGTTTCGCGTTCGCGATCATTGAGCCGGGCGATGCGCTGCGCCACGGCGTTGAACTCCGCCTCGCGGCGCCGCCATTCGGCGTCGAGCGCCAGCGCTTTCGTGATGCGGTCCCGCAGCGTTTCGTGGTCGAACGGCTTTTCCAAAAACTCGATGGCGCCCGACTTCATGGCGGCGACCGCCGTAGTGACGTCGGCGTGGGCCGTAATGAAAATCACGGGCAGCCGCTTCCCTTCGCGTACCAACTGCTCGTACAGTTCCAGGCCGCCTTGCCGCGGCATGCGTACGTCAAGCACCAGACAGCCGGGCTGCGGCGCGGCATAGAAGCGGTGAAATTCTCGCGCCGAGGCAAAGCTCTGCGCAGCGAAACCCATCGTCTCGATCAGCATCACCAGCGAATCGCGCATCGGACGATCGTCGTCAACGACAAACACAGTCGGCGGGCGACTCATGGGACCTCTTGGCAGTGTGGCAGAGCGGCAGCCGAAAGCAGACGGTGGCGCCGCGAGCCGCATGCCGTTCGGCCCAGATGCGTCCTTGGTGCTGCTCGATGATCGCGCGGCTGATTGCTAATCCCATACCGAGCCCTTCCGGCCGGGTAGTAAAGAACGGAGCGAAGGGATCCTGCTCGGCTTCGCATCCAAAGCCGGGTCCGGTGTCAGCCACGTCAAGTTGGACCTCGTCGCCTTCGAGCGACGTGCGCAATCGCAGCCGGCGCTGCTCGATTGCGCCGTTGCGCATGGCCTGAATGGCATTCTGGATCAGGTTGACCAGCACCTGCTGGACCTGCAGCGAGTCAACCAACACGGGCGTCGGGGCGGCGCTCAGTTCCAGCAAAAGCTCCACGTCGGCGCGGCGCAATTCGGGCAGGCAGAGTTCGAGCACCTCTCGCGTCAAATCGTTCAATTCTTCGACGGCGGACTGGCCCGGGCCGGGGCGGACAAAGTTGCGCATCCGTCGCACAATCGCCCCGGCTCGCGAAGCCGCTTGTTTCATCTCCATCACCGCTTGCCGCGATTTGGCATTGCCGGGCAGTTCCTGTTCGAACAGCAGTTCGCACGTTCCGGCGTAATTGACGATGGTCGCCAGCGGCTGGTTGATCTCGTGCGCCAAACCAGTCGCGAGTTGTCCCAGCGCCGTCACGCGCGAGGCATGCGCCAATTCGCCTGAAAGCCGTTGCATCCGCTGTTCCGCCCGCTCGCGCTCGCGCATTTCACGCTGCAGCGCCGCATTGGCGTCGCGCAGTTCGGCGGTTCGCTGCGCGACTCGCAATTCCAACTGATCGCGCGCATCTCGCAGCAGCCCCGCCAGGGCTCGATGGCAGCGGTCGCTGGCGGCCAGTTGTTCCAATTGTTGACGGATCAGCCTGGTGGCAGGCCGCAGCACGGCGAAGTAGACGCCGCCGAGCAACAACAGTGCGAGCATCATGGCGACCAGCGCCCCTCCGCGCAGCCAGGCGACCTGCTCCTGCGAAGCCGCCTCGAGCAAGCCGACGGCGAATTCCATGCCGCTCAAGTAGTCCGGTTCGTGATTGAGCATCACGCGCACGCGCTGCTCCGTCCCGGATTGATTGCCGCCGGCGCCAGGTTGTCCCTGATCCGCGGCAAGCTCCTCGGCCGCTTGCCGCATGGCGCGGAAGTGAGGTTCCAAATTGTGAAGCGATTCCAGAATGCGAGGCGACCGGATCGGTTGCAGATTCAGCTCCCGGCTGCCTTGTTCCAAAGCCTGGTGCGCCGTCGACCAGCGGCGAAGCGTGCCCAGCAGTTCGCTGCACAGCTTCCGGCGGGCGTCCGGCTGTTGCTCCAACTCGATCGCCAAGGCTTCCTTGCAAAGTTTCTGGCTCAGCATCCGCTGGCGCCCGGCGATGTTGATGACGGGGGCGTAAAAATTCAGCCGCATCAGTTGCGGTTGGATGACCGCCTGGTCCAGCACGATCAGCGCAGCAATGGCCGTCAGAACCAACAGGTAGCGGTTGGCCAAGGGGCGGATCAGTCGATCCGCCAGCGCCGAGGCGTCGGCCGACATAGCGGCCGCGCCCTCCTCCGTGGGCGATTCAGACATGAGCGACTTCGGAAGCCGTTGAAGTTCCACGAAAAGTTCGATGCAAGAGTTCTCGTATCAGCGAGGCCCGGAATCGTCCCCGGTTCCGCTACGGGTAAGGCCGCAATTGAAAATCGCGTTCCAATTTCATCCTTAATTGACCCGCCGCCGCTTGTGTGGAATCGCGTAACGTCTTCTGGCTACGGCATCTAGGCCTTACGGCAAGAAATCTGGCGACGGCAGTTTTCTCGCCTCCAGACTCGCGGGCTGCCTTTTGATTAAGCGGTGCTGCTCGCGAACAAAGCAGCCGCCATCTCGCAAGCATGTCCCAACGCGCCGTTTTGCTTCGGCTTTCCGAAAAAAGGCGTCGCCCGGCAAGCGCCAGGCACACGGGCTGCTTATCCCGCCGGCAAACCGCTTCGGAGTGGAGCCCGAACGATTCGCCATTAGCGGCACAATCCGGACCTGGCCCGTAACCGTCTCAGGAACTCATGCAACACCACGGCAAAGCAACGCGCATTGATCTGTTCAACGTTACCACGCCGCCTATGCGCGCTTTTCACATGGCGTGGCTGGCGTTCTTCCTTTGCTTCTTCGCCTGGTTCGGCATTGCGCCGTTGATGCCCATCGTCCGGGAACAGATGCAACTGTCCAAGGAACAAGTCGGCTGGTGCGTGATTGGCTCGGTTTCCATCACCGTGCTGGCGAGGTTGTTCATCGGCTGGCTGTGCGATTGGATCGGGCCGCGCAAGGCATTCACCTGGCTGCTGCTGCTCGGATCGTTGCCGGTGATGGGGATTGCGCTGGCCTATGACTTCAAGACGTTTCTCTTTTTTCGCGTGTTGATTGGCGCCATCGGCGGATCGTTCGTGATTACGCAGTGTCATACAACGCTGATGTTCGCGCCCAACTGCGTCGGCACGGCCAATGCCACGACGGCCGGCTGGGGCAACTTGGGCGGCGGCGTGACCCAGTTCGTCATGCCGCTGCTATTTACGCTGTTCGTTGCCGTCCTGGGCTTTTCCGATGAGGCCGGCTGGCGGTTAGCGATGATTGTCGCCGGCGCCGCCTGTGCGCTGGCCGGAGTGGCCTATTACTTCCTCACGCAAGACGCGCCGGAAGGCAATTTCAGCGAGCTGCGCGCCGCCGGAAAGTTGCCTGCGGCCGGCGCGGGGGCAAGTTTTCTAGAAGTCTGCCGAGACTCGCGAGTCTGGGCCTTGTTCGTAATCTATGGCGCTTGCTTCGGCATTGAGCTGACGATCAATAATATCGCCGCCCTGTACTTCATCGACTACTTCGACGAGTTCCGTAGCATGGACGGCGCTCAGGCGTTGAGGACCGCGGGACTGATCGCCGCTTCGTTCGGGTTGATGAACCTGTTCGCTCGCACCCTGGGCGGCGCCTGCGGCGACCGCTTTGGCCGGCTGTGGGGACTTTCCGGGCGCGTGAAATGGCTGTTCGCGGCGCTGTTCTGCGAAGGTCTGGCGCTGATGCTGTTCTCGCAAATGCACACGCTGTGGCAGGCTGTTCCGGCGCTGATTCTGTTCAGCCTGTTCGTGCAGATGTCGGAAGGGGCGACGTTCGCCGTGGCGCCGTTCGTCAACCCCAAGGCAGTCGGCTCCGTGGCCGGAATCGTCGGCGCCGGCGGCAATGCCGCCGCCGTGGCCGCCGGCTTTCTGTTCAAAAGCGCCAGCGTGCCTTGGCCGACCGCACTGCTGCTGCTGGGCGCCGGCGTCACCGGCTGCTCGTTCTTGAGCTTCGCGGTCTCGCTCGAAGCGCAGCCGGAAACCGCCGGCCGACGCGCCGCGGCGCCGGAACTGGCCGCGGCCGAAGCATGACGGCCCCTGGCGCCAGATCCCACGAACCTCTTCAACACTTCCTTACTACGAGCTCGCCCTGCGATGTCCAATCCCGTAGAAGTCTGGAAATCTGCCAAGCATGGCTTCGATGTCTGGTCCGATATCGAACGATACGCGGCCGCCGGCACGCCGATGAAGGAGATCGACTCGGCCGACCTGGAACGGATGAAGTGGTACGGCTTCTTCTATCGCAAACGCGATACGCCGGGCCGCTACATGAACCGCATTCGCATCACGGCGGGAGAGCTCTCGGCGCCGCAGGCGAAGGCGATCGCTCACCTGGCCTACGAGTTCGGCCATGGCGTGGTCGACGTCACCACGCGAGCCAACCTGCAGATCCAAGGGCTCGAAATTGAACATCTGCCCCGTGTCAACGGCCGGCTGGAAGCCGTCGGCTTGTCTTCCAAACAAACCGGGCACGACAACATCCGCAACGTTTTCGCCCATCCGTTCAGCGGACTGACGCCGGACGAGTTGGTCGACACGCGCTCGCTGTGCCATGAGATTACGGCGTTGTTTGTCGACAGCCGAGAATTCGCCGACCTGCCGCGGAAAATGAACATCTGCCTCAACGGCGCGGAGCATCATTCGGCCCACTTCTGGACGCAGGACGTCAGCTTTCTGGCGACGCGCACTGCGGCGGGCGGGATTGCCTTTCAGTTGCTCGTCGGCGGCACGCAAGGACAGCATCCCCATCTGGCATGGCGGATGCCGGTGTTGGTGCGCCGCGACCAGGTCGTCGATGTCACGCGAGCCATCCTCGATCTGTTCCGGGCCCAAGGCTCGCGCGAGAAACGCAACGCCGCAAGGTTCTGCTTCTTGGTCAAACAGATCGGCGTCGAAGGCGTGCTGGCCTGGCTCGACGAGCAGCTTCCGTATCGCTTGCAGCGCTGTGACGAACGCCCGTCGCCCGCCGCCTCGTACGACGAACTGGTCGGCTGGTTTCGCCAACGAGATCCGCAGCTTTGGACGATGGGTTTGAGCGTGCCGCTTGGGCGGCTCTCGTGGCGGCAGCTTGAAGGACTGGCGATTTTAAGCAGCAAGTGGGGCGATGGGAAGTTGCGGACGACTCACGAGCAGGGCATC
>DASZUP010000326.1:0-1636 GCA_035547635.1 Pirellulales bacterium | reverse complement strand
ATCTGGCGACGGTCATCCTGCGCGCCTCGGATGGGCAGCAACTGACGAAGGAAGTGCGCATTTTGGCCAACGGCCGCACGAGCGACTGGATCGCCTGGAAGCCCGAGGCGCCGGGCGAATATCAATTGACCGTCGAGGTTCCGCTGCACAACGACGAGTTGCTCAAAGACAACAACCGGCTGTCGACGCCGATCTCCATCCGCAATGAAACGTTGCGGGTGCTCGTCGTGGAATCGTATCCGCGTTGGGAGTATCGCTACCTGCGAAACGCCTTGTCGCGAGATCCGGGCGTCGAGCTATCTTGCCTGCTGTTCCACCCAGGTTTGAGCAAAGCGGGCGGCGGCGCCAAGGATTACATCCGGCAATTTCCCGACCGGCTGGAAGACCTGACGCGGTACGACGTGGTGTTCCTCGGCGACGTGGGCGTAAGCGACGGGCAATTGACGCTTGAGCAATGCCGTTTGCTCAAGGGACTAGTGGAGCGGCAAGCGAGCGGCCTGGTGTTCATGCCGGGCTGGCAGGGGCGCCATGTGACGCTGTTGGAAAGCGAGCTCAATGATCTGTATCCCGTCGTGCTGGATTTAACGCAGCCGGGCGGTTGGGGTTCGCGGGCGCCGGATCATTTCGCGCTGACGGAAGCCGGCCGCCGCAGCCTGTTGACCAAGCTGGCCGATTCACAGGACGAAAACGCCGCGGTCTGGGAAGGCCTGCCCGGTTTTCAGTGGTACGCCGCCGTCGAGCGGTCCAAGTCCGCGGGCGAAGTTCTCTGCGTTCACAAAGACGCATCCAATCGCTTCGGCCGCATTCCACTGCTGGTTACCCGCACCTACGGCACGGGAAAAGTGCTGTTCATGGGGACCGACGGCGCCTGGCGCTGGCGCGAAGGGGTCGAGGATAAGTATCACTACCGTTTCTGGGGGCAAGTCGTGCGCTGGATGGCCTATCAGCGGCACATGGCCCAGGGTGAAACCGTGCGGCTGTACTTCTCGCCCGATCAGCCCTCGATACGCAACACCATGACGCTGCACGCCAACGTCATGAACGCCGCCGGCGAACCGGTGCAGGACGACGACGTGACGGCCGTCATCACGGCGCCTTCCGGGCGCAAGGAGACCGTGCGGTTCACGTCCGCCGGCGACGAGTGGGGGTTGTTCTCTGCGCAATTTACTCCGGCCGAGCCGGGCGAGTACAACGCGGCCGTGCGAGGCCGCAAATCGCAAGCTTCGCTCGATACTTCGTTCTCCGTGCAAGGGGGCGCCATCGAACGCATCGGCCGGCCGGCGCGGCCCGAGGTGCTGGAAGAAATCGCGCGCGTTACGCAAGGACGGCTGGTACAGCCCGACGAAATCGACGCGGTGCTGCAATCGGTCGCAGCCTTGCCCGAGCCGCCGCCCATCGTGCATCGCGTGCGGTTGTGGAGTAATCCTGTGATCGGCCTGGCCTTGGTCGCACTGATGGGCGTGTTCTGGGCAGGTCGGAAGATGGTTGGCCTGATGTAATGCTTTTTTACATGGAGCGAGTGACATGAGTATCGCCCAAGTTCACAACGGACTGACGTTGCCGGAGAGTCTGCGCAAGCAACTGCTCGGCTTCCGGCGGCGCGTCTGGTCGCTCAAGACGGCCGAGGCGATGGCCA
>DASZUP010000325.1:0-2229 GCA_035547635.1 Pirellulales bacterium | reverse complement strand
CCAGACAGGGCGAACGGAATCAGTCTGTTGGATTCGTCGCGACGTGCGAGGTTCTGGAGAAAGGGAATCAGGCGGTCGCACTGGCGGCGGCGAACGGTCGGATTGTGGGGAAAATTGAGTCAGCGGCGGACCGGCCGAATTGAGTTAAAAAAAGAAGCCCTCGTAAGTCATTGACTCACAAGGGCTTATCAAGTCGGGGCGACACGATTTGAACGTGCGACCTCTACGTCCCGAACGTAGCGCTCTAGCCAGGCTGAGCTACGCCCCGATGGGATTGTTTTAGGCCGCGAAAGCTGGACCGGCTGCGGCCCTCGCCGCGTGGGGGAGAGCCGAAGCACCGGTGCTTCGCGAGCGGATAAGTCTAGCATGTTGCTGCGCCGGCCTCAATCCCGCCCGCAAACAGGTTTTGGACTGCCCGAAAGCCGGCTGACAGGCTGGCGAGAAGCAGCAACTCCGCAGCGGGAACCGGGTAGGGAGGAAACGAATCGCCGCGATGCCGGACGGTTGCTCTGGCGGTCGGCCGGAAGTTATTCTGGCGGCTGTTTGGTCAATCTGCCAGTCCCACCGCACCGAGATGCACGCCATGAAAATCTGTCTTCGCTCCGCCGTTTCACTGTTGCTCCTGGCGCTGGCCGCGCCGCTGTTCACCTCCGTTGCGGCGGCCGAAGAGCCCGGCTTCGTTTCGCTGTTCGACGGCAAAACGCTGGAGGGCTGGACCCGGCGCGGCGGGACGGCCACGTACAAGGCTGAAGACGGCATGATCGTCGGCACGACGGCCGAAGGGAGCCCGAATACGTTTCTGTGCCGCGGCCCTTACGCCGACTTCGAACTGGAACTGGACGTCAAGTGCGACAAGCGGCTGAACTCCGGCATCCAGATCCGCAGCCACGTCTACCAGGAAGACACGCCGCAGGAGTCGAATCCCAAGCAGGTCCGCAAGGCGGGCGTGGTTTACGGCTACCAGTGTGAGATTGCCGCGGCCGAGAGCGGCGTTTCCGGCAATTTCTGGGACGAGGCGCGGCGCACCAAATGGCTCGATGACTTCGCCGAGCGGCCCGCCGCCCAAAAGGCCTTCAAGAACGACGACTGGAACCATTACCGGATCGTCGCCCAGGGGGACCATATCCGCTCCTGGGTCAACGGCGTCGCCTGCGCCGACTTCCATGACAAGACCGACACCAGCGGCTTCATCGGTCTGCAGGTGCACGGCATCAAGAAAGGGGACGGCCCGTTTCAGGTCCGCTGGAAGAATATTCGCATCCGAGAGCTCAAGCCGGACCAGAAGGTCGATTGAGCTAGCCGGCTACGGCGCCGCCTGCTCCAACTGCGGCGGCGCCGAAGCGGGAGGCGGCAACGCGGAGCACTTGCTGAGGTAAATGTCGTGGACCAGCTTCTGGTAACCCTCGACCATCCGCTCGAGCGACCAGCAGTTCACCACCCGTTCCCGTCCAGCGCGGCCGAAGCGCTCGACCAGCGAGCGATCCGAGAGCAGTTCGATCAGGCGCGCGGCCATCTGGTCCGCGTCGCCCGGCGGGGTGAGATAGCCGTTCTCGCCGTCTTTGACTGATTCGGGGATCGAACCGACGCGCGTCGCCACCACCGGCTTGCCGCAGGCCAGCGCTTCGAGGATCGAGACCGGATTGGCCTCCATGTGCGAGCTGAGCGCCAACACGTCGACCAGCGAGAGCAACTCAGGAATGTTCGAACGCGTGCCGAGAAAGTGCACGCAGTCGCCAAGCTGCAGCGCGGCGGTCAGCGTTTCCAGCGCCGCCCGCCGCTCGCCGTCGCCGATGATCAGAAAATGGGCGGCGGGCAACTGAGCCCGGACGCGAGCCGCGGCCTGCAGGAATAATTCGTGGTTCTTCTCCGGCCGCAGCGCCGCCACGATCGCCGCCACCGGCGCGTCGGCCGGCAGGCCGAGTTCCGCGCGTAACGCCGCATCGGGTTCCAGCGGGCGGAACCGCTCGACGTCGACGCTATTGGGAATGATCTGCACCTTGGTGCTCGGGCAGCCTTCGCACTCGGCCAGGTACTCGGCGTGCGGACCGGCCACGGCAATGAAGGCGTCGGTCAGCGGCTCGAGTTGACGGTTCAACCACTCGACATGGTCGGGCAGGCCGGTCGAGTGCAGCGCCGAGGCGATCACCGGCACGCCGGCGCGCCAGGCGGCCAGGCGCCCCCAGAACATTTTATCCCCGCCGGTGCCCACGGTAATCACCGCGTCGATCC
>DASZUP010000324.1:0-24643 GCA_035547635.1 Pirellulales bacterium | reverse complement strand
AGCCGCGCTTCACGCCGCCGCCGGCCAGCCACATGGTAAAACCTTCGGGATTGTGGTCGCGGCCGTCGGTCCCTTGAGCCGTCGGCGTGCGGCCGAATTCGCCGCCCCACAGCACCAGCGTGTCGTCGAGCAAGCCGCGTGATTTAAGGTCGCTTAACAATCCGGCGATCGGGCGGTCGACTTCCAGGGCGTTCTTGGCATGGCCGTTCTTCAAGTCGCCATGCTGGTCCCATTGCACCTTCGAGTCGCTGTGCGTGACCTGCACAAACCGTACGCCGCGTTCGGCGAACCGCCGGGCCAGCAGACATTGGCGGCCGAAGTTGGCGGTCTTGGGATCGTCGAGACCGTACAGCTCGCGCGTGGTTTTCGATTCTTTCGAGATGTCTTCGATCTCCGGCATGGCAGTCTGCATTCGGAAGGCCAGCTCGAACGAGTTGATGCGTCCCTCGAGCGCCTGGCTGGGACCAGAATCCGCAAGGTGCTCTCGGTTGATCTCGGCCAGTGCGTCGAGTTGGGCTCGCTGCACGTCGCGCGGCGTGTTCGGATTATCGATAAAGCGGACCCGGGCCTCGTCGGCCGGAATGCTGGCATTGCCCAGCGGAGTGCCCTGGTAGGCGGCCGGCAGAAACGCCGAGCTCCAGTTGTTCACGCCGCCGTGAGCCAAAGTGGGGCAGATTGTGATGAAGCCCGGCAAGTCGGCGTTTTCGGTGCCCAGCCCATAGGTGACCCACGACCCCATGCTCGGACGCACGAAGTTGTCGCTGCCGGTGTGCAGCTTGAGCAGAGCGCCGCCGTGCGCGGCGTTGGTGCCATAGAGCGAGTGGATGAAGCAGATATCGTCCACGTGTTTGGCTACGTGCGGAAACAACTCGCTGACTTCAATCCCGCTCTGGCCATACTTGGAAAACTTCCAGGGAGACTGCAGCAAGTTGCCGGTCGGCGCGAATTGCACGCGCGGCTTATCGAACGGCAGCGGCTTGCCATGATCGCGCGTGAGCAGCGGCTTCGGATCGAATGTGTCAACGTGCGAAGGACCGCCTTTCATGAACAGGAAGATCACACGCTTCGCCCGCGGCGCGAAGTGAGGCTTGCGCGCGGCCAGCGGATCGCGGGCCCGGTCGTCGCTCGCCGCGGCTTGCTGGCTAAGCAACGAGGCCAGCGCCAGGTTGCCAAAGCCGAGGGCCGTCGTCTTGAGCAAGCCGCGACGGGAGATGCAGGAACAATTCTGTGAGTGCATCACGAGGCCTTAATATCAAATACTCAGATTACTAGCTGAAATCGGCGGCAAACAAAGTCCTTCCAACTCCGCGAGGTCGCTGGAAGCCAAACGTCCCTTACCGCAAATACACAAACTCGTTCGCCGCCAGAACCACCTGGCAAAGCAACGCCCACGATCGCTGCCGGCGTTGGACGGCATCGCTCTCGCCGGCGGCCAGCAGCGCGTCAAAACGGCTCAACAGCGACTGGGCGCGGCTCGACTCGGCCGGGCTCGGCGGCCGGGCATAGGCCCGCACATACAGCCGATGCACGCGGCCCGCGTCATCCGCTTCCGTGGCGGCCAACAGCTCTTTCGCCAGGGCGTCGCTCGCCTGGCTCATCAGGTCGCTGTTCAACATGAATAGCGCCTGCGGCGCCACGGTGGTGGTCACCCGATTGCCTTCCGGCACGCTGGCGTCGGTCGAATCGAACAATTGAAACACGTCGTAAAGGTGATTACGGATCACCGGCAGGTAGACCGAACGTCGCGTGGTATCGTAGCTCGTCCTGTCCTTCGAGGTGTGATCGAACAGGTAGCCCCGATTTTCCACTTCCAACAGCGAACCGCCCATGGCGCTATCGAGTTGGCTCGATACGGCCAGCAGAGCGTCGCGAATCTCCTCGGCCTCCAATCGCCGCGGCTCCATCCGCCAGTGCAGGCGGTTATCCGGATCGGCGGCCGCCGAGCGCTCATCGTAGGCCGAGCTCATCTGGTAAGCGGCCGAGAGCATCAGCAATCGGTGCATGGCCTTGATCGACCAGCCGCCATCAATGAACCGCAGCGCCAACCAATCAAGCAGCTCGGGATGCGACGGCGGCTCGCCCAGCCGGCCGAAGTTGTCGGTCGAACGCACGATGCCCTGGCCGAAATGCCAGCGCCAAATGCGGTTGACCATCACCCGAGCGGTCAGCGGGTGGTCCTTGCTCACCAGCCACTTGGCCAGTTCCAGGCGTCCGCTCCGCCCGGCATCGAGCGGCGGCTGATCCTCTCCGGCGAGCGCTCGCGGAAAATGACGCGCCACGACGGGCCCGAGAGTAAGATGGTCGCCGCGAATGTGGACCGCCACGTCGACGGGTTCGCCTTCGCAGACCCCCATGGCCGATGGCATTACCGGCGCTTGCTTTTCCAGTGCGGCCAGCGCGTCGCGCAGCCGTTTCAACTCGGCCTTGGTTTCATCAGGGTAACGAGCTTCACGGTCCTTCGGCTTTTCATCCGCGGGCGCCTGCTCCGCGCCCGACTTGAGTTGCTCATCGGCCGCGGCAAGGACGCTGGCGATGGCTTGCTTCTGCTCCGCCACCTGCCGCTCGTGCTCCGCCTTGCGGGCCAGATCTTCGGGCGTCGGAATCGGAATCTCGTACCAGCGGGCGACCTTCTTGAAGGTCTCCATCGTCCGCGTGCTTTTGAAGATGCCGGCCAGGGCATAGTAGTCTTCCGTCGGAATCGGGTCGAACTTATGATCGTGGCAGCGAGCGCAGCCGAACGTCAGCCCCAAGACGGCGCGGCCGAACGTGTCCATCTGCTCGTCGATGATATCCATCTCCATCTTCTGCTCATCGACTTCGGCCAGCACTTTGGGCCCCAAAACCAGAAATCCCGTGGCGATCAATCGTTCGTGCTTCGTCGCCAGATCAGCGACCTGCGGCAACAAATCGCCGGCAAGCTGTTCCATGAGGAACTGGTCATAGGGCTTGTCTCGGTTGAACGCGCCCACGACGTAATCGCGATATCGCCACGCGTTGCCGTGCGCCACATTCTCGTCCAGCCCGTTCGAGTCGGAATAGCGGGCCACATCAAGCCAATGGCGGCCCCAGCGCTCGCCATAATGAGGCGAATCGAGCAGGCGATCGACGACCTTCGCAAACGCTTCGGGCGACTCGTCCGCCAGGAACGCGTCGAGTTCTGCAGGCGTCGGCGGCAGGCCCGTCAGGTCATAGGTCGCGCGGCGCAATAGCGTACGTTTGTCGGCCGGTGCGGCGGGCAGCAGGTCGCGAGCTTCCAATTTCGCCAGGATGAAACGATCGAGGGTCGATTTCGCCCAGTTCGGATTTTTGACTTCAGGCAGCGCCGGCTCGTGCGGCGGCTGAAACGCCCAGAAGTCGCGTCCGGCGTCGGACGGCGCCTCGACCGCGTCCGGGAACGCCGCACCTTGCTCGATCCAATGCCGCAGGTGGGCAATTTCGCGTTCCGGCAACTTGTCACTGGGGGGCATCTGCAAGGATTCATCGGCATAGCCGACCGCAGAGAACAACAGGCTTTCGTCCGGCTTGCCCGGTACGACCGCCGGACCGGAGTAACCGCCCGACAGCAACGCCTCGCGCGAGTCAAGCCGCAAATCCCCTTTTTGCTTCTCTTCACCATGGCAGCGGAAACACCGAGCCGCCAGGATCGGGCGGACGTTGGTCTCAAAATAGCGAACTTGTTCAGCCGCACGCTGGTCAGCCGCAGCCTCGTCAGCCGCCACGGTCGCCGCCGGCCAGATCGCCAACGCCGCCAGGGTATTCGCCAGAAAAAAAGAAGCACGCCGCATGAAACACCTAGGGGGCAATCAATCGATGGTCAGGCGCTCGATGGTAAGGCAGGCCATGACGCGCCGGGGCGCGTCGCGTGAGATCGAGACGGTGGGTTCGCTTGTTACGGGACCATTATCTCATCTTCGACCGCGAATGGCCAGAGAGTCCCGCACAATTACACCCCCTAGGATTCCAGGCGAGGATCGCCACAACCGCATGACGGCCAGCGACTTAAAGATCGAAAAACTAATGTGCCCCGCAATCGGGCCAGGCGATCGCAGGGCCCGGTCAGTTGAGCGGCGGTCTGCGCACCGTCAGCAATTCAAAACCGTGAGGATCGCTTCAGCTCAAGCTCTAGGCGCCCAGACGCGAACGTCACCGGCCGAAACTCCGCAGCGCCATCAGGAACCGTCGGCTTCCGGCGCCGACCAACGATCGCCCCAGGAGATATAGAGGTCGTGCAAGAAGGCGCGCCAGGCTTCGGCCGTGCGAGACGGCGGATAAGGCAGCGGCGGCAAAGGCTGGGGCGACGTCCAGATGATCTTGAACTGGCCATCGGCTTGAATCTGGCCGATCCGCGGCGTCTTGAAGCAGTGCTGCGTGTCTGGATCGAGACGCACCTCGCCGTCCGGCCCTTCGAAACGTTGCGTCAGCATGGCGCGGCGAATCTTCTTGGGCTCCAGACTTTGAGCGTCTTCGACCGCCTTGGCCCACAGCATGACGCCGTCATAGGCCGCCTCCATCGCATCCGTAATCGGGCGCTGCGGGTATTTCTCATGGAAGCGTTTGACGAACGCCTCGTTTTCGGGCGAGTTGATCGACTGAAAATAGGTCCACGCCGCGAAGTCGCCGACGATGTCAGACAGCGGCAGGCTGCGCAGCTCCTGTTCGCCGACGCTGAAGGACAGAACCGGGGTCTTCTGCGGCGTGATGCCGGCGGCCCGCAGCGCGCGGAAGAATGGCGTATTCGAGTCGCCGTTGATCGTGTTCAAGATCACGTCCGGCCGGGTCTTCACAATCTCTTCCACGACGGCGTGAACTTCCGCGCTGCCCATCGGCAGATACGCTTCGCCGACCGCTTCCGCTCCCGACTCAGCGAGGCGGTCTTTGATCACCGCATTGGCCGTCCGCGGAAAGACATAATCGGAACCGACCAGAAAGAACCGCTTCTTCCCCAAGTCGTTGATCGCCCAGTCAATGGCCGGCAGAATCTGTTGATTCGGCGCGGCGCCCATGTAAACGATGTTGGGCGAGGTTTCGCAGCCTTCATACTGCAGCGGATAGATCAATAAGTGGTCGTGCTCCTCAAATACCGGCCTGACCGTCTTGCGGCAAGCAGAGGTCCAGCAGCCGAAGACAGTGCAGACTTTTTCCTGCGTGATCAACCGCTCTGCCTCGTGCGCGAACGTATCGGGATCCGACCGGCCGTCGGCCAGCACCGCCTTGACCGGCCGGCCGAGCAATCCGCCGCGCTGGTTGATCTCGTCAAGGGCGAACATCACCGCGTCCACGACGACCATTTCGCTGTTGGCCATCGTGCCGGAAAGCGAGTGCAGTACGCCGACCTTGATCGGGGCGCCACCCGGCGCGGCAGGAACGATGCCTGCGGATTGACGCCCATCGCCGCTGGAACGCAGCGAGAAAAAAGTCCCGGCCCCGACAGCGCCGGCCGCCACAAGCGCGATCGCAGCAACGAGCCACCTGCGCCGAGAGCGGGGCGCGGTCGCTAGGGTTCGCGGCGCGGCGGCGCCTTGCGCGCCGCTTTGACTGGGCAACGCAATGTGCGTTTGACCGGACAGCGTAGCCGCCACCGCTTCCAGATCGACGAGCATCTCCCCGACGGACTGGTAGCGCTCTTCGGGCGTTTTGGCCATGGCCCGGGCGATGATCTGAGAGCACGCAAGGGGGATGTCGCTCGATACCGACCGAGGGTCGGGAATCGGTCCGTGGCAATGGTTGTACATCACCTGCGGCACGCTGTCGGAGTTGGAGTACGGATTCTTGCCGGTCAACAGCGTGTAATAGGCCGCTCCAAGCGAATAAATATCGCTACGGGCGTCGACGGGCAACGCCTGGCATTGCTCGGGACTCATGAAGAACGGCGTGCCAATGACCAGGCCGGCTTGCGTCAATTGTCGCGAGGCCTCGGCAGCGGCGGCGGCCTTGGCCAGGCCGAAGTCGGTGAGCTTGACTGAGCCGTCTTCGGTGCGGAGGAAATTGGCCGGCTTGATGTCGCGATGGATCATGCCCGCCGCGTGGGCCGCCGCCAAACCCTTGCAAACGTCGATCAGCGATTTCGTGGCTTCCAGCACGGTGTAGCCGAAGCCCGGCCTCAGCCGATCGTTGAGGCTGCCGCCGGGGACGTACTCCAGCACCAGAAAATGCCGGCTGCCCTCCTGGCAAATCTCGTAGATCGCCACGACGTTAGGATGATTCAGCTTGCCGGCGGACTTGGCTTCGGCAAGGAAGCGGGCCAGGGCGCGCTCGTCGGCCGCCAGATGCTCGGCAAGCACCTTGACGGCCACGTCGCGATCGATCATCGGATCGTGCGCCTTGAGGACAATGCCCATGCCCCCTTGCCCTAAGACGCCCGTGATCTGGTACTTGCCCAGCGATTTCCCGACCCAAGAGTCGGTCAACTCGACCGAGTCGGCGGGCGTCGGGCCCGGCGGATGGGCCGGCGTATGCGGTCCGCTCTGCAACGTTTCGGAAAGCTGCGGCGGAACAGGCTCGGCCTTGCTCTCTTGCGTGACGGCGAGTTCTTTCTCATCCATCGCATCAAAACGACGCCTTGCCGCCGCCCTGTACGTTGTCCAATGGTTCCCAAGCACGCGTTCGACGCCGCGCGCCCTCTTGGCACGCGCCGCCCTGGCTGCGAGCGTCTCGCCTGCCATGATGGCTTTTCGGTTTCCGCCTGCGCTTTCAGATAATCTAGCACCGCCTGCCGTTGCAGGCGACTGTTCGGCGCCGCAGACCGGACAAAGCCGTTAGCAATTCGATATTCAGGGAATTCAGAAGAATTCCGGACATTTCGCGAAGTTCACCGCCGCAAGCGCGGCTCGGCGTGATAATGCAACACCCGGAATCTTTGCAGATTCCGCGACGGTCGTATCAGATCTAGCGAATCTCTTGCTCGAGCAGCCAGTCTTCAAGATTGATATGTACGATGTAGGGGGCGCGAAGCAGCGCCGCCCGATGGAACAGCAATTTCGCGATCCAGGGCCGCGAAATAATGTTCGACACGGCCCGCATTCCAAATTTACGCAGCGAGCGCCCGCTGAGTTCAGCCAGCACGTTGTCGCTGAGTCGTTTGAACGTAGCAGGCAGCAGATTCGGGTCGGGCCCGACGTGGATGATCACCTCGACGCCCAGCGACAGCAACTCGTAGATGCCGTCCCATAGTCGCTGCGGCTCGTCGGTCCAGCGGTTAAGAATCGCGCGACTGTTGAAATCGTTGTAGGACGTTTTGCCGGTCACCAGCGACAACACGGGCGGCAACGGCGCGCGAAACCCGCCGCCCACCGAATGCATGATCATGGCGGCCCGGTTAGGAATACTGCGTTGCCAGAGCAGCGGCGTGTGCAAGGGGGGCCAGCTCCCGCTGTTTTTTCGCAAGTGGACCTGCCCTTTCAAATGGTGCGAGAGCTCCTGCTTGAGCCGGTCGACCGTCTCGCCCTGGCCGAGCACCAGCAACGCATTCGGCGCCAGGTACGAAGAAATGGCGAGCATGCCGCGGCCCTGGGTGGTGATCTCCAGGCAAAGACGCTCGATGGCGTCGAAATCGACCGCCTTGCCGCGAGAGAAGACGACGCCCATCGTAACGTCGCGGGCCAGTTCGGCGCTGTCGTCGGCCATGGCGATCAGCGGAGCCAGCACCTCGGCCATATTGAACACGCCGCTGGTCACCAGGGCCGTCACTTCGCCCAGGCTGTAGCCCAAGGCCACCCGTCCCTGCCGGTAGCTGATATCGAAGTGCTGTTCAAGCAGCTCGATTTGGGCCAGTTCGACGCTGATGATCAGGCCGATGTCTTCGCCGAAGGTTTCCAGCGTGCTTTCGCGCTTGTCCCGCACTCGGGAGACGAGGTCGATCGGACGCCCGCTCAGATCAGAGCAAATCTGCGAGGCCTCGCGCAAGCGGCGTTCGACGACCGGACCGTAAACAGGGTGGGCCAGCAGCTCCGGAGTGCGGCCCAGGTTCGTCTGGTTATAGCCGCGAAAGGCGAAAGCCGTCTCGCCCAACCGGTCGCTGATTTCGAACGGTTTGAGGCGATGAACGATTGCCATAAGTTCCGAAAAACCCAGCTTCAGCGGCCGAATGCCCGGCCATGATAGCCGATCCAGCGCGGCCGGCCAGCCCCCGGCACGCTCCTTGCTGGTCGACCGGGGGACGACTACAACCAAGTATAGGCCTCTCGCCCTGTTTCGACCCAGCACAAGTTTTTTCATGCCCAACCGCCCCCCTTGCGAGCTAGATGGTTTGACCGCCGTCGTGACTGGTTCCACGAGCGGAATCGGCAGGGCCGTGGCCTTGGAATTGGCCTCCGCTGGCGCGGCCGTTCTGGTTCATGGTCGGAGCAGTTCTGAAGCCGCCGAAGCGGTCGCGGAGGAAATCCGTCAAGCAGGCAGCGAGGCCGCCATTGTGATGGCCGATCTGGCCGAACCGGCCGGGCAACAGTCGCTGGTCGAGCAAGCCTGGGTTTGGCGAGGCGAAGTAGACATTTGGATGAACAACGCCGGCGCCGATGTGTTGACGGGCGAGGCCGCAAAGTGGTCCTTCGAACGCAAACTGGAGCGCCTCTGGCAAGTCGACGTGACGGCTACGATGCGGCTGGCCAGGCTGGCAGGTTTGCGGATGAAGGCGCGCGGCCAGGGCGCGATTATCAATGTGGGCTGGGACCAGGCTGAGTTCGGCATGGCCGGCGACAGCGGCGAGTTATTCGCGGCGGTCAAAGGCGCTATCATGGCCTTTTCCCGCAGTCTGGCCCGCTCGCTGGCGCCGGAAGTGCGCGTCAATTGCCTGGCGCCGGGCTGGATCAGGACATCCTGGGGCGAGCAGGCCAGCGACGCCTGGCAACAGCGCGCGGTCGCCGAGAGTTTGCTGGCCCGCTGGGGGGAACCTGAAGACATCGCCCGTGCGGCTCGTTTTCTCGCCTCGCCCGCCTCGTCCTTCGTTACCGGACAAATTATCAACATCAACGGCGGCTTTGTTGGAGAAACAAGGAGCAAGAAGTAAGGAGCGAGAACAGGCCGCTGACATTCGCGGCAACGGCGTTCGCCGTGCCTCCCAGATCGTTCTGCCCAGCTTCCTTCTTTCTGATGCATATTCATTTTGTCACGGGTCGACTGGCGGAATTCTCCCTGCGCAAGGTGCTGGCGGACCTGGCGCCGAAGGCAGGCTTCGACTATTCGATCGACGTGCTCGGCATTACCGTCGCCGCGTTGATGACGCCTGAGTGGGTCGCACGGCACGTGCGTCTGCCGCCCGAGGCGACCAAGGTGTTGCTGCCTGGATATTGCCATGGCGACCTGGCGCCGGTCGAAGCGGCGGCGGGCGTGCCGGTTGAACGCGGGCCCAAGGATCTGCGCGAATTGCCCGCCTACTTCGGCCGGCAAATCGCGAGCGGCGAATACGGACAGCACGACATTCAGATCCTGGCTGAAATCAATCATTGTCCGCGCCTTTCGCTCGATGAAATCTTGAAACAGGCGGCGGCGCTGGCCGCCGACGGCGCCGACCTGATTGACGTCGGTTGCGATCCCGGCGACGCCTGGCCGGCCGTGGGCGAGGTCGTTTCGGCGCTGCGCGACGCCGGTCATCGCGTCAGCATTGACAGTTTGAACCCGGCGGAAATCGAACCTGCCGTGCGGGCAGGAGCCGAGCTGGTGCTCTCGGTGAATTCCTCTAACCGCGAGCGCGCAGCCGACTGGGGATGCGAAGTCGTCGTCGTGCCCGACTCGCCGCACGACCTGGCCGGACTGGACGAAACGGTCGAATTTCTGGCGCGTGCTGGAGTTCCGCTGCGAATCGATCCGGTGCTGGAACCGATCGGGTTTGGTTTTGCGCGGAGCCTGGGCCGCTACTTGACGGTGCGAGACCGCTACCCGGATGCCGAGATGCTGATGGGCATCGGCAACCTGACCGAGTTGACCGACGCCGATTCGGCGCCGATCAACGTGCTGCTGCTGGGCTTCTGCCAGGAGTCAAGCATCCGCAGCGTGCTGACGACGCAGGTGATTAACTGGGCCCGCAGTTCGGTCCGCGAATGCGACCTGGCCCGGCGGCTGGTGCATTTTGCGGTCGAGCAGCATTCGCTCCCCAAACACCTCGAGCCGCAACTGGTTGCGCTGCGCGATCCGGCGGTGTTCGAATACGGCGGCGAAGAACTCGATCGCCTGGCCGGACAGATTAAAGACCATAGCTATCGGATTTTCGCCGAAGGAAATGCCCTGCACTTGCTCGGCGCCGGTTTGCATCTGAGCGATAACGATCCGTTCGAACTATTCGAGCAACTGCAAGCCGCCGGCGCGACTAACCTTGACGCCAGTCATTCCTTCTACCTGGGATACGAGATGGCCAAAGCCGTCGCCGCGCTGACGCTGGGCAAGCAATACCGGCAGGACCAGGCGCTCGATTGGGGGTTTTTGACCGTGCCCGAGCAGAGCCATCACGAGCGGATGGCCGAGCGCAAGCGGCGCGGGTCTTCGTCGGCAGGCGCGAAGGAGAACTGAGTGTCCTTTGCGCCCCTTTTACGCTTTGCCGCCCCCGGCGAGCAGTCGCAGCCGCTGGTTGAGGAACTCGCCCCGGGCGTAGAGGCTCAAGAAGCGTTCCTGCGGTTGGCCGCCAGGCCGCACTGCCTGTTTCTGGATAGTGCGCGTCGCGAGCCGACTTTGGGTCGTTACTCGTTCGTCACGGCCGACCCGTTCGCCTGCCTGCAATTGCCGGTGGATTCCTGCGATGCGCTGGAGCGCTTGGCTGCAGAGCTTGCCCCCTTTCGTTCGGCGACCGTGCCGGAGCTGCCGCCGTTTCAAGGAGGCGCGGCGGGCTTGTTCAGCTATGATCTTGGCCGGCAGTTGGAGCGCTTGCCTGAGCCCCGGCGGGACGAGTTCCGCGCGCCTGCGCTGGCGATCGGAATGTATGACGTAGTCGTCGCCTACGATCACGTCCGCGAACAATGCTGGCTGATCTCCCACGGCTGGCCGGAGCGTGATCCCGCGCGACGGCGCGATCGCGCTGCAACCCGCCTGCGCGAGTTTAAAGCGTGGCTTGCGGCGCCGCCCGCGCACGTTCCTCGAGCAGATCGCAATCTGCTGCCGGCAGAGCATCTGGCGCCGCAATTCCCGGTCGGCGGCCTGCCCGACTTGACCAGCAACTTTACGCGAGACGATTATCTGCGGGCGGTCGAACGGGCGATCGAATACATTGCGGCCGGCGATATTTTCCAGGTGAATCTCGCTCAACGCTTGCTTTATCCGGCGCACGACGACTCCGTGCAGCTATACCTGCGGCTGCGCGAGCGCAATCCCGCCACGTTCGCCGGTTACTTTGACCTGGGAGAGTTTCAGATCGCCAGCGCATCGCCGGAGCGATTCGTACAAGTGCTTCAGCGCCGCGTCGAAGCTCGACCGATCAAAGGCACCCGCCAGCGGACGCGCTTGCCTGAGGCTGACCTGTTCGCCGGCGATGAACTGCAGGCCAGCGAGAAAGACCGCGCTGAAAACGTCATGATCGTCGACCTGCTGCGAAACGATCTGTCGCGCGTCTGCCGGCCGGACAGCGTACATGTCTCGCAGCTTTGCGGCTTGGAAACGTACGAGTACGTGCAGCACCTGGTATCAGCCGTCTGCGGCGAACTGCGCGACGATTGCCAGCCGCTCGACTTGCTCAAAGCGGCGTTTCCCGGCGGTTCGATCACCGGCGCGCCGAAAGTCCGGGCGATGGAGATTATCGCCGAGCTGGAACCGACGGCGCGAGGCGCCTATTGCGGCGCGCTCGGATATCTGGGCTTCGACGGAGCGCTCGACTCTAATCTTCTGATCCGGACCATTACGGCCGGACGCGGCTGGCGGCAGGCGCCGGTGGGCGGCGGCATCGTCTACCAATCAGTTCCCGCCTTAGAATATGAAGAAACCTGGCACAAGGCCGAAGGATTGCTCCGCGCACTGAAATGATTCTGCTGATCGACAACTACGACAGCTTCGTGTTCAACCTGGCTCGCTACTTCGAGCGACTCGGCCAGCCGACCGTCGTGGTCCGCAACGACGCAATCGGCGTCGCAGAAGTGAGCGCCATGCGGCCCGACGCGATCGTGCTTTCCCCTGGTCCTTGCGCGCCCCAGCAAGCGGGTTGTTCGCTCGAGGTGGTGCGCAGCTTGCACGGCGAGGTTCCGATGCTGGGCGTCTGCCTGGGCCACCAGATTATCGCCGAGGCCTTCGGCGCTCGCATTGTACGATCGCCGGAGCCCGTCCACGGACGCACTTCGCAGATCCTTCACGACGACCGCGGGGCGTTCGCCTCGCTGCCCAACCCGTTGCGCGTCTGCCGGTATCACTCGCTGGCCGTGGACGAAGCATCGCTGCCCGATTGCCTGGAAATCACGGCGCGAACGGCGGACGGCGTGATCATGGGGATTGAGCACAGGCAATGGCCCGTCATTGGGCTGCAGTTCCATCCTGAGTCGGTGCTGACCGACTGCGGTTTTGAGCTGCTCGCAGCCTTTTTACGCCGGGCCGGCCTGCCACTTCCCGCTATGATGCCAGGCATTGCCAGCGAGCGCCGAGACAAGTCGCGCCAAGAGCGACTGCCAATCGTACCAGTTACCTTTTGAGGCGAGCCCCTGCTGAGTTCGGAAGATGACGGAAGCCCATTCCACGAACTTGGCCCACGGCGTTGGCTTCCGTTCTCCGACTTCCGAATTCCGCATTCCGAGTTCCGAGTTTCTGTCTGACTGATGATCCTTGAAGGTCTGATTACGACAATCAACGAAGACGGCTCCGTGAACATCTCGCCCATGGGGCCGGTTGTCGACGCTTCCATGCGCGAGCTCGTGTTGCGGCCGTACCAGACGTCGAGAACCTATCGCAACCTCAAACGGACCGGCCATGGCGTGCTGCACATCACGGATGATGTCGAGCTATTGGCGCGTGCGGCCGTCGGCAAGCTCGACCCGCCGCCAGCTTTGCTGCCCGCTCATGGCGTGGAGGGTTGGATCCTGGCCGACGCCTGCCGCTGGCACGCATTTCGGGTGCGGTCGCTCGATGACAGTCAGGAGCGGACCACCATTATTGCCGAAGTGGTCGACTCGGGCCGCATTCGCGACTTTTTCGGTTTCAACCGGGCGAAGCATGCCGTCGTCGAAGCGGCAATCCTGGCCACGCGGATCAAGTTCCTGCCGCACTCAGAGATCGCTCGTGAGTTCGAGCGACTGGCCATTCCGGTCGAGAAGACCGCTGGGGCGCAGGAACGGCGGGCGTTCGAATTCCTGCAGAGCTACGTGCGGACCGCCATTGGCGCGCCGATGAGCGTCGCAGACGCCGCCGCTACCGGTCGGCAGTTCCGCTCGGTCCGCGTCGTTGCTCCCAGCCGGCTCCATTTCGGCATGTTCTCGTTCGGCCGTGCCGAGGCGCCCCAATTCGGCGGCGTTGGCGTGATGGTCGACAAACCCGGAATGGAGTTGGCCATTTCGCCAGCCGAACGACTGGAAATCGCCGGCCCGCTCGCAGGCCGCGTGGAAGCATTCGCCCGGCGTGCTGCGCAGCGCGCCGACTGGATCGCCGCTGAAATCCCCTGCAGAATTGAAGTCGTTCAAGCGCCTCGCTCGCACGTTGGCCTGGGCAGCGGCACGCAACTCGGCATGGCCGTCGCCCAGGGACTCAACGCGTTTTTTGCGGGAGACTGGCGCACGCCGCAAGAGTTCGCCGTGGCCGTAGGCCGGGGTCGCAGATCAGCCATCGGACTCTACGGCGCGATCCTGGGCGGTTTGTTGATCGAAGGCGGGAAGCGTGAAGCCGAGGAAATCTCTCCGCTGATCAGCAGGATCGAGTTGCCCGCAGCGTGGCGGTTCGTCCTGGCCTGGCCGGGCGGCCAGCAAGGCCTCTCAGGCGACGCCGAGACGACCGCATTCGAGCAGCTTCCGCCCGTGCCTTTGGAAACGACTGCGGCGCTGTGCCAGGAAGCTCTGCTGGAGTTGGCGCCCGCGGCTGCCGCGGCAGACTTCGAGCGCTTCGGCGAAAGCGTGTTTCGCTTCGGCTGTCTTGCCGGAAAGTGCTTTGCGGCCCAACAAGGCGGCGAATTTGCCAGTGCGCGCGTCGCTCAACTCGTGAGTTGGTTCCGCCAGCAAGGAGTTCGCGGCGTGGGCCAGTCCTCCTGGGGTCCTGCCGTGTTCGCCTTGACGCCTGATCTTGAGGCAGGCGAAGCCTTGGCAGCCAAGCTGGGCGCCAGCCGTGAGCACTGCGGGTTGGAAGTCATGCTCGCATCGCCGGCCAACCGCGGCGCCGCCGTGCTTAACTCGACGGCGGTTTAACCGCGGTTTTCCTCGCACCGCTGGGGCGGATCGCTTTTTCTCGTACATCCCGGTCCCCGTTTGCTATCTTCCGCCATTGGCGGGGTGCGCCCATCAGGGCCCTTATGCCCAGGTCTTATGCAAAGTGTTGGGAAAAATAGATCATTTTTTTATTGGGATTCCCCCGGAAATGAAGTAACGTAAAGGCACTGAGCTTCAACCTACGAGAGGCGACGCTTTTTTGGGGTACCCGGCGCAGAAGCCGCCAAGGGCTGTTTGCCCTTGATCGGCGGAAGAGGCGTTCCTGGTTTGTCGTGGAGCAAACGGGAGAACGCAATGTCGATCCGTTTCAAGTGCCCCAACGGACACGAGATGAACGTCAAGGACAAGTACGCCGGCCTGACCGGTCTTTGTCCGCACTGTCAGGTCCGCGTGCTGGTGCCTCTCACGGCGTCTTCGAAACTCAACGACGACGCCATTTTGGAATTGCTCGGCCCGCCGGAAATTGATCAGGACGGCATGCCCGTCCATCAGGATCCGGCTCACCACAATGGTCACTCGGGCGATCCCAGCTCCTCTTCCGGCAGCAGCCTGGCCGGGCTTTCGCCGCTGCAGCGGGGCATGAAAGTCTGCCCCAAGTGCAAGAAAGAAGTGCGATCCGTGTACGACATTTGTCCTTATTGCCGCACCTACTTCACGGATCTTTCAGAAATCGTTCGACGCATGGACCTGACCTGCAAGCAATGCGGGACGGAGTACGAACACCACCGCACCTTGACCAAATGCGAAGTGTGCGGGGCGGACCTGGTCGAGCCGAAGCGAAGATAGGGCGTCTTTTGCACCCCGCCACGCAGCTTGCCAGGCCCTGCTGGCGCCGCAACTGACCTTGAGCGCCGGCAGCGAATTCAGTACAAGCCGGATTCTTCACCTTTTCTTGAGCATTTCCAGCGTTTTCTCGGGAGAGAGCATCCACGGCAAGGAGGCTCGACGATGATGTTGCGCACGGCAATCCTGGTCTTGACGCTCAGCGGCGCATGCACGGCGGCTTATGCCGCTGAACCGCAATACCCATACAAGGGTTACATCAACTCAGCCGACGTCTATCTGCGCAGCGGGCCCGGCGAGAACTATTATCCGGTCTCCAAACTCACGCGCGGACAGGCCGTCGAAGTCTATCGCCACGACCCGGGCGGCTGGTACGCCATTCGGCCGACGGACGAATGCTTCAGTTGGGTCTCGGGCGAGTTCATCGAACCGGCCGAAGGCAATCTGGCTGTGGTCAACGGCGAGCGCGTCGTCGCTCGAGTCGGCAGCAAATTCAGCGACATTCGCGACGTGATCCAGGTCCATTTGGATCAAGGGGAAGTCGTGGAAGTCCTCGAAGCGAAACGCTTCAACTCGGGACCAGCCGCGCAAACCTGGTACAAAATTGCCCCGCCTGCCGGAGAATTCCGTTGGGTATCCGGTCAATTCATCGATCGCGACCTGCCGGAATCCCAGCCGCGCGAGACTGGTCCTGAGAACAACCTGCTACTATCGCGAACAGAGGATGAGGAAGGCGAGTATGACGCTCGCGAGCACGGCGTTTCGGATCAGGCTGACGATTACCCCGTGCGCCAGACTGGCGGCGAGCGCTCCCGCAGCGCACGTCTCGCGCGGCATGACCGTCAGGCAAGGGACGACGATGGCGATCCGTTGCTGACGTCCGACGACGACTCGTATGGCGACCATGGCGCTCCCCGTCGCGAGGTCGCGGCGGCGCTGGATCGCTTGCGTCGCGACAAGCGCACGGTTTCCGTGGCAGGCGACGAGATTGAGTTGGACGACGCCGACTTGAACGTCAAAGATCTTGCCGTGGAATTGGATCTCCAATTGTCTGCGATGGTCGCCGACGAACCGTCGGAGTGGGACTTCAGCAGCCTGGAGCGACGCGCCCAAGCAGGTCTGGCGCGCGCGCAAACGGCGCTCGACCGAGGCCGCGTTCGCCGGGTGCTGCACAAAATCGAGCACTTCGATGACTTGCAGCGACGCTACGAAACCGTAATGAATGTGCAGCAGGCGACGGATCGGGCCAACGACAAGCTGGATAGCCTCGCGAGTTCGACGAGCAGTTCCCCGGCGCCTCGCTCTCTGAGTTCCTTGGGTGAGCGTCCGCGATACGACGGTTCCGGTCGGCTCACCCAGGTTCTTTCTCGAGATCCGAGATCACCTCAATTTGCGCTGCTCAACGAGAACGGCCAGGTCGCTTACTACGTCTCTCCTTCGCCCGGCGTCAATCTGCGGCGTTTTTTGAATCAGCAGGTCGGCATCCATGGCACGCTCGGCTATTTACCGGAGCAGCAAGCCCAGCACGTGACCGCCCAGCGCATCGTCAGCCTCGACGCACGAATGACCCGCTAGCGGCCGACGCGGTAATGGAAGCGCGAGGAGCCGACGCGCTCCGACTTGCTTCTTCTCAGCTTCTGGCGGCCGACGCCCGCCGCGTGCATTCGGCTCCGCCGGCAGGACTAAGAGTTTCTTTCGCTTCACGGTCCTGATAGGCTGAAGAGACGCCGTCGATCGGATCTATTTTGCTGCGATGGCGCGGATTCGGCAGTTCGGACATTCCTTGCGGCAGTGGGCGCGCAGATTCCCGTGAAGAGTTGGAAACTATTGAAGAACTACGCTTTGCGCCCGCGCACCGCGACTGCGGTCGGACTACTCGCCGGCTGCGCGTGTGCGGGGCTGCCGATGTTCTTGCTGCTGCATGCATTGCAGCCGCATGAGCCTCTGCCCGTATTTGAACTGGACCCGGACATCGTGCCGGTCGGGGCGTCTGCGACGGACTTAATCACAGTTCCGCCGGTAGAAGGAGCGCCAGAAGGGGAAGCAGCGGTCGAACGGGACGAAGACGCCGACCTGGCCGAACAAGAAAACATAGCAAAGCTCGCGTCGCTCGATTGCCTGGTTGAGGAGCCTGACGATGCAAGGTTTCGGAACCGCTTGCACGTCACGTTTCCTAAAGGCCAGGCGCGCGAAGAGGCGCTGCGTCTGCTGCCAGCGATTTCTCGGCTGTCCTGGCTCACATTCGATGGCGTCTCGCTCCGCGAGAAACAATTTGACCTGCTCGCCGGCCTGAAAGGCGTAACGTTCCTCGAGTTGGCTTCCTGCCCGATAAGCGACGGAGATCTTGCGGCGCTCGGCAAATGGACCTATCTGGAGAGTCTGGCCCTGTCCGAGTTGAGCATTGGCGACGCCGGATTGGAAAACCTACCCGACTTGCCGCGCCTGAAGTATTTGAGCCTGTCGAAGACGCAGGTTGGCGACAAGTCGCTAACTCGCGTCGGCCAGTGGCGAAACCTCCGTGCTCTGGTTCTCGATGGAACCAAAGTCACCGACGCGGGGCTGGCGGCGCTGGCGCCGCTGGATAACTTGGAACGTTTGATACTCCAGGACACGCAGATCGGCTTGCACGGCTTGCAAACCCTTCCGGCATGGCCAAGCCTGGCCAGGCTGATTTTGAATCGAACGCGCATGGACGACCGCGCCTTGGCGTCGCTGGGCCGGTTGTCGCGTCTGACTGAGTTACAGTTGCAGGCTTGTCCGATCTCCGACGCCGGCCTGGCGGAACTGGCCAAGCTGCCGCAATTGATTCGCCTGGACCTGAGCGGCGACGCAATCCAGGGCGACGGCTTGTCGGCGCTGAAGGGTTTGCAGAAGCTTCGATGCTTGGTGCTTAACGACACGCCTTTGGACGATGCGCACTTACCGCTGCTGATAGAACTAGAATCCGTGCAAGAGCTGGATTTGGCAGGCACGCCGGTCACCGATGACGGTCTGGCCGTCCTGGCTTCGCGTCGCGACTGGACGCGTCTGAATCTCTCGGGAACGATGATCACGGACGACGGCGTCAAACATCTTGCGGGCCTCGCCAACCTCGCCTATTTGGATCTTTCCGCAACGAGCATCACCAACGCCAGCCTGGAAGTCTTGGCCGGGCTCCAAGAGCTCTACCACCTCAGTCTCGCTCAAACGAAAGTCACTGCAGAACAAGCCGCCCGGCTCCGAAAGGCGCTTCCGAAGCTTCGAAATCTGAGACACTCTCCGATTTCGCACTAGACGCTCGCCCCGAGACGCTGATTACATCCCGCTTTTCCACCCCTGAACGCCGCATCAAGACGTTGCCCCCCATGAACGACTCCCGCGCTGAAAAATACGGCCGCGCCCTCGATTTCGCCCAGCGCCAGACGGCTGCCGTCATCGAAAAACTGCCGGACTTCTTTCCGATCTACACCACGGACGGGCGCTGGCGCCATGACGGCGAATTATGGACCGATTGGACCGGCGGTTTCTTCGCCGGCATGATGTGGAAGTTCTTTGAGCGGACAAGCGACGAGCACTGGCGCCAGCGGGCTGCGCACTACTCGCAGTTGCTCGAACACCGGCAGCACGACCGCCAGGTACACGACCTGGGCTTCATCTTTCTCAACACTTACCGCCCCTGGTACAAGTTGACGGGCGACAAGCAAAAGCACGACGTGCTGCTTCAAGCCGGCCGCACCCTGGCCATGCGGTTCATGCCGCGCGGCCAGTATCTGCGCTCGTTTGTGGCCCCCGAGTCGCTGTTTATCGACATCATGATGAACGTGCCGTTGATCTTTTATGCGGCGAACGAAACCGGCGACAAGCAATTGCAGCAGGTCGCCGAGGCGCACTGCCGGACCACGCGAGACAAGATCGTTCGTGCCGACGGTTCGACCGCCCACGAAGGCATTTTCGACCTGGAAACCGGCGAGTTCTTGCGTGAAGACACGCACCAAGGCTGGCGGGCCGACAGCGCCTGGGCGCGAGGCCTGGCATGGTCGCTCTACGGTTTCAGCCAATGCTACGGCTTGACCGGCAACGAAGAGTTCCTGGAAGTCGCCGAGCGAAACGCCGTCTTCTGGCTGGCCAATCTTCCTGAAGACAAGGTTCCCTATTGGGATTTCCGCGCCGATCTCAGCCAGCCGCTGCCGTGGGGCCCGCAGAAAGACAGCTCCGCAGGGGCGATCGCCGCCAGCAGCCTCTTCGACCTGGCCGGCCAGACTCGCTCCCCGCAGAAAGCCGCCCAGTATCGAAACACGGCCCTGGCCATGCTCGACGCCCTCGTCGCCGCTGAGTATCTGGCGCTGGACACGCCCGGCTGGGAAGGCATTCTCAAGCATGGCGTGTACCACACGGAGAAAAACCTGGGCGTCGATGAATCGGTGATGTGGGGCGAATTCTTCTTCGTTGAGGCGCTGAGCAAGGCGCTCGCAATGAATTGAGGCGATGGGTCGCGAGCGGCGGAGCGACGCTCAGTTACGATTCGCAACGCTGATAGCTGAACTGGCTGACGAGGGCCTGCAACTCAGCGGCAATCCGCGACAAGTCCGCGGCCGCCTGCTGCGTGTTGCTCGCGCCGTCCATGGTGCTGGCGGCCGCTTGAGCGACGGCCGTGATGTTGCGGGCAATGTCCGAACTTCCTTGGGCGGCGTCGGCCACGTTGCGGCTGATCTCGTTGGTCGTCGCCGTCTGCTCCTCGACGGCCCCGGCGATCGTATTCGAGATATCGTTGATCTCGTCGATGACTTCGCTAACTTGCTTGATCGCATCGACGGCGCCACGGGTGTCAATCTGAATCGCGGCGATCTTCTGCGTGATGTCTTCGGTGGCGCGGGCCGTTTCTTTGGCCAGTTCCTTCACTTCGTTGGCAACCACGGCAAAGCCCTTGCCCGCCTCGCCTGCCCGAGCGGCCTCGATGGTGGCGTTCAGGGCCAGCAGATTGGTCTGCTCGGCGATCGCGGTGATGACTTTGATCACCTTGCCGATTTCGGCGCTGCTCTCGCCCAGCTTGCCGATCGTCGCGTTGGTTGCATTGGCGGCGTTCACGGCCGTGCCGGCCACGCGTGCGGCGGCGCTGGCGTTCTTGGCGATCTCTCGAATGCTGGCGTTCATCTCATCGATGCCGATCACCACCGTCTGCACGTTTTTGCTGACCTGTTCGGAGGCGGCCGAAACAATGTTGGCCTGTGCCGACGTCTCCTCGGCATTACAGGTCATCTGGGCGCTGACGGCGGTCAACTCCTCGGAAGAGGCGGCCAGCGTGTCGGCGTCGGCGGCGATGGAACCGATGCTGGTCCGCAATCCGCCGAACAGCCTGTTCAGGCCCAGCCCCATCTGGCCGATGGCGTCCTCGCCTTGAACGTTGACGGACCGAGTTAAATCTCCCTGCTCGGCGGCATTGATGACCTCCAGCAGGCTGTGTACCTTGGCCTTCAGGTCTTCGGCTTGCCGCTGTTCGCGTTCCGAGGCTTCGCGAACCTGATCCTGCATCGTCAACCTGGTTGTGATGACGTCCCAGGTAGCCATTGATCCGGAGTAATTGTTGTTCTGGTCGTAGACGGCGCTGACCAGCATGTCGAGCGTCTCCGGACCGAGCTGTATCTGCGTCCGGTACGGCAGGTTGCCGGGATCAGAAAGCAGCTTGCGCTGCGACTCGGGATCCTTGTGGAAAACATCGACGGTTTGCCCGAGCAGGGCATCGAGTTGAACGGGCAAGTACTGCCGAAATGACTCGAGTTGCCGTTTCGAAGCCGGATTCACATACCGTAGTTTGAGGTCGCGGTCCGCATAGAAAACGTTAATCGGCAAGTTTTCCATCATCGACATCATACAGGCCGCTTCAGCTTCGCGCTCGATCCTTTCGAGGGCGGCCGACGCGGTCCGAGCGATGCTGCGCAGCGTCTCGGCGCGTTCGGAATCGATTTCGAGCTGCTCAGCGGCGAAGAAGTCGATGATCCCGGTTACCTGGCCGCTGACAATGAGCGGCAGGCACGCTGCTGATTTGAGTCCGGCGTTTTGGGCGCAGCGCAGCCGCGCGCGCGGCGTCAAGTCAGTGAGTTCCTCAGCGACCACCAAATCCTTTTCAGCCCGCGTCCGTCCGCCCAGCCCTTCACCGTGGCGATATCTCGCCGAAGCGGTAGCGTGGCGAAATTCATCGCTTACCCGCCCTGACTCCAGCGAGAACTTGAGCTCGCCGGTCAGGGAGTCGACGGTCCAGAACGAACCGTAATCCCACTCAAAGGCGTTCCGGACGGCGTCGAGGATCGCGAGGGCGACCTCCGCCGCAGTGACCGCCCGGGCGGCGGCGTCCGCCATGCAAATCAAGGCCCGCGCATTCGCCTGAGCCTGCGCCGCCGGGCTTCGCCGCTTCGACTTCCCGCCCTCGCTGCGGCGACGCGGCTTCTCGGCGACGGTGGAAACTTTGCTGCTGCGACGCCTGGCCTTGACGCTCTTCATAGCCGGTCCTCACGTGAATATGTCCAGACTCTTATGCGACATAAACGGCATTCTGGCAACCAAACCGCATGAAAATCGCGAAGAAGCGCGTCTCATCCGACCGTGATAACGGCTTGCTTTGGCCAAGTTGCGGTTAGCGTGGCGATCCGGCTTGAAGAACTGGAATAACGCGTGCAACCCGCCCCCCTCGTCTTCATCGGGCGTCGCGTGAAGGCTCTTTGTCCGGAAGCTTCTAACGTTGCCGTCGCACTCGCCGGCCACGGCGTCAGCCGCCGGTGCGTAAGCGGTAACAGCCGGAGCGTTCGAACGGCACTCGTTCGAATGCGTCGTCCAAATTGAGCGTCGTTTCCGCGCCGCCCAGAAACAGGAAGCCATCGGGCCGCAGGAGCCGCCTCACGCGGGCCAGGATCTGCCGCTTGACGTCCACGTCGAAATAAATCAGCACGTTCCGCAGGAAGACCACGTCCATCTCCGGCAGCACCGGCCAGGGGCCAATCAGGTTCAACTGCTGGAACTGGACTAACTCACGAACCTCGTCTTTCAGCAGCCACTGTGCCCCCACCTTGCGAAAGTACTTCAGCAGCAGCGGGGCGGGCAGGCCGCGGTTGACTTCCAACTGGTTGAAGCTCGCTTGCTTGGCGCGCTCCAGCACGTGCGTGGAAAGATCGCTGGCCAGCAGTTGCAACTTCCAGTCTTTCAAGCTGGGGCCATGTTCTCGCAGCAGCATGGCAAGGCTGTACGGTTCTTGCCCCGTCGAGCAGGCGGCGCACCAGATCTGCAACCGTCGCTGGCCTGCCCGCTTGTTCATCAACTCCGGCAGCACCAGCTTGCGGAAGGCCTCAAACGGCAACAAGTCGCGGAAGAACGAGGTCTCATTCGTGGTCATCGCTTCGACCACCCGAGCATGCCGCTTGCCGGCGCGGATCTCGGCCATTAGGTGATCGACGCTGGGGAAGCCGTCCGTTTTGGCCAGCATTTGCAGCCGCGTCTCAATCAGATAATGCTTGTCCTGTTCCAGCACGATGGCGGAATTTCGCCGCACCAGTCCGCGGATCAGCTCGAAGTCGGCGGGGGTCAACTCAGCAGTAGTCATAGCAGCGTCTCGGGCAACTCAAGAAAGTGGGCCAGGATGAGCATCAGACTGGCAACGGCGGCGAACGGCCCTGCCGTACGCGGCGCGTGATTTCTCCGACCATGCGCTGCAACGGCAGCACCTGATCCGCGAGCCCGGAACGGGCCACAAAACCTGGCATGCCCCAGACCACGCTGGTCGCCTCGTCTTGCGCCAGGATTTGGGCGCCGGCGTCGCGCAGCGTCTGGCAGCCGTTCAGACCGTCTTTACCCATGCCCGTCAGCATGACCGCCAGCACTCGACCGCGGTAACTTTCGGCTACGCTGCGGAACAGCACGTCGACGGCCGGGCGGCAGGAGTTTTCGGGCGGTCCTTGGTGCAAGCGGATTTTGACGCCGACGGCGTCTCGTACCAGCGTCATGTGGAAATCGCCCGGCGCCACGTAGGCATGGCCGGCTTGCAGCGGTTCTCCGGCGGCCGCTTCGCTGACGCCGATCGCCGATTGGGCGTTCAGCCGGTCGGCCATCGAGCGGGTAAACACCGGCGGCATGTGCTGCACGATCACGATCGGCACGGGGAAGTCGGCCGGCAAGCCCGGCAGCACCGCCGCCAGGGCGTTGGGTCCGCCCGTCGAGGCCCCGATCGCCAACAACTCGATGCGCGACGGTCCAGGCGACCGCGGACCAGGACGCGCCGACGAGACGGCGACGGGCGACGGCGGCTGCACGGCCAGATGCGGACAGAAGGCCTTGATCTTGGGAACCAATTCTTCGCGTACCCGTTCGATCGCCGCCGCCACGCTGCCCACGTTGGCGGGCTTGGTCACATAGTCGCTGGCGCCCAGCGCCAAGGCGTCGAACGTGGCCGCAGCCCCGCGGGCCGTCAACGTACTGAACATGATCACCGGCAGCTTGGGGTAGGTCTTGCGGAGCGCTTTGAGCGTCTCCAGACCGTCCATCTCCGGCATTTCCATGTCCAGCGTGACCAGGTCGGGATTGACCTGCGGGATCTTGGCCAGGCCGATCCGTCCATTGGCCGCCGTGCCGACGACCTCGATCGCCGGATCGGCGTTCAACACGTCGCCGACCAGCCGCCGGATGACGACGGCGTCGTCAATCAACAATACGCGGATTTTGGGCATTGATCTTAGTACCGCGTCATCCCGAGAAGCTGCAGCTTTTCCAGAATGACGTCTTTGGTAAAGGGCTTCATCACATACTCGTTGGCTCCGGCTTCCAGCGCCGACGAAACCTGCTCCATGTCGGTCTCGGTGGTGACCATCATCAACGGTACATGATCGAAGCGAGAGTTGGCCCTCACCGAGCGGATGAACTCCAACCCGTTCATCTCCGGCATGTTCCAGTCGACCAAAGTTAGATCCGGCGGCCCCCAACAGTCCAACTTCTCCAAGGCATCCTTGCCGTTCACCGCTTCCGTAATGTCGAAGCCCAGCTCGCCCAGGAATTTACCGAGGATCGAGCGAATCGGCTTGGAATCGTCAATGACTAAGGCTCGCACAAACGGCTCCTTCTGGAAAAATGCAAAACGCAACGCCGCTGTTTGCCCGTTCGCGTATCGTGCTAACGGGCGCCCTGCTCCTCGCGACGCTCATAGATGAACTGTCCGACGAGCGCTTTCAGCTCCGTCGCGATCTGCGACAGCTCTTCGGCCGCCTTCTGCGTGTTGGCGGCGCCTTCCCGGGTGCTGCCGGCGGCTTCCGCCACGGCCGTGATGTTTTGGGCGATCTCGGAACTGCCCCGGGCCGCCTCGGCCACGTTGCGGCTGATCTCGTTGGTCGTCGCCGTCTGCTCTTCCACCGCGCCGGCGATCGTGTTCGAGATGTCGTTGATCTGATTGATCACGTCGCTGATCTGCTTGATGGCGTCGACGGCTCCCTTGGTGTCGACCTGAATCGCCTCGATCTTCTGGCTGATGTCCTCGGTGGCGCGGGCCGTTTCTTTGGCCAGTTCCTTGACCTCGTTGGCCACCACGGCAAACCCTTTGC
>DASZUP010000323.1:0-4051 GCA_035547635.1 Pirellulales bacterium | reverse complement strand
AGCGGCGGAGAGTAAACGGTCGCCGTTCGCTTGATCGGCTCGCCGAGGGCGTAAACGCCGATGACGAGATACTTTCCCGGCGCCATCGGCATCCAACCGACCGCCTTTTTGCTTGCAAAACCCGTCGCCAATTTCAACGTTTTGCCGGATTGCGCGATTTCGCGCTGGGGCCTGCAGAAGCAATGAGGGCCGAAGTTTTTGCCGTGAACGGTGTGGAATTGGCCGTCGCTCAGCGAGATGACCATCAGCGTCAAGGCGTCGGTCATGCCGCAGCTCCCGCCGGTATCGAACATGCGAGGTTCCTGCCCTTCGTTCGTGACGGACGCGGTGCAATCGAACATTTCGCCCGTATGGTACACATGGTTGGGCAAGCCGGAGACCGAAAGCGACACGCCGTCGACGGCCTGGCCCTTCCAGCAGTCGCGCAACAGCGCGGCGTAATCACGCTTCCAGCCGTTTTGATTGAATTCTTTGAGCGCCGCGACGTCAAACAGTGTTCCCGCCTTGCGGTGTTTTTCGAACGCCGCCCCCGCTGCCGGAGAAGGCTGCCTCGTATCGGCCGCGTCACCCGCGCGACCGGCCATCGCGACCGCCACAACGATTAGAGTCAATGACATCGTATGACCCTCCGTAGAAAGTTGACCGCGTGCAGATTTGCCTGCAGTAAGCATCATAAACGCGCTGCTTCGACGCTCCAACAGAGCCTCCGGTTCCCGTCCTTGCTTCTTGCCCGCGAACATCGCTCTCCGCGGCCCGCTTTTCTTCGCGCATTTGACAACTCGCCTTTCGCAACCTAAAGATCTTTACGGGGCGCGCCTATCTCCTTGATGTTCATCAATGCCGTTCTGGCGAGGCTGGGCGAACGCCCCGCGAGTTATTGCGTTTGCGGCCGGTTCCGACTGCAACTCAGGATAGACCTACTTATGAGCACGATCCTGTGCGAACTCGACTCTGCCGTCGCGCGCGAAGTCCGCAATGCGCCCGATGACGGAGTCCGATCTCAAGTCTGGCAGTTGCTGGGCGGAATGTATCCCAGCGGCAATGGGGTTGAAAGGCGGCAAGCTCAGCGATACCCCTACCCGCAGTTGATCACCTTGTCGCCCGTCAGTATCGACGGGCTCACGACGACGGGACGAAACCTGACGGTCGTGGGCAAGCATTTGTCGGAAGGCGGCCTCGGCTTCTTTCACCCCCAGCCGCTCTGTGACCGGCTGGTGATCGCGTCGCTGGAAGCGGAAGGCGGGCGCTGGTTCGGCTTTCTGCTGGACATACACCGCTGCCGCTTCACGCGCCACGGCTGGTACGAAAGCGGCGGCAAGTTCCTGCGCGCGGCGCCTTCGCCGCTGGGCGGTTAGTCACGCCTCGGCAACGCCGGACTGCAGTAGCTCGGCCAGGTGCATGACGCGCACGGTGCGCCCTTCGCGGTGCAACCGGCCGCCGATGTTCATCAGGCAGCCGGCGTCGGTAGATACGACGGCGTCGGCGCCGGTTTGCAAGATGCAGCGCATCTTGTCGTCGACCATGGCGCCGGAAACATGCGGATAGCGAACGGAGAAGGATCCGCCGAAACCGCAGCACTGATCGGCGTGCGGCAACGTCGCCAACGTCGCCCCTTGCACGTGGCGAATCAACTGTTCGACTTCGCCCGCAAGTCCCAGCCCGCGCAGATGGCAGGCGTAATGGTAGGCGACGGTTCCATTGAACTTCGCGCCGACGTCCACGACTTTCAACTGATTGACCAGGAAGTCGCTGAGTTCAAAGGTTCGCGATGCCAACTCCTCCGCCCGGGCCCGCCAAGCCGGATCGTCGGCGAACAGGTGAGGGTATTCCACCTTCACCATGGCGGCGCAAGAGCCCGAGGGGACGACGACCGTCCGCTCGTTTTCGAAGACGGAGATCGTATGCCGGGCCTGCTGCCGCGCCAGATCGGCGAAGCCGCTGTTGAAAAACGGTTGTCCGCAACAGGTCTGCGCTTCGGGAAAATCGATTTCGTGCCCCAACCGGCGCAGCAGCCTGACCGCGGCCTTGCCGGCCTCGGGCCTCAGCACGTCTCCCAAGCAGGTGATCATCAACGAGAGTTTCATGAACTTGCCAATCTAATCCAAAGCAACCCGCCTTGCCCAGCGGGATAAATGCGAATGTTTGCGGGAATCGTTTGAGGTCCGCGCGTCAGGTTCCCCTTTTGTTTTGGCTACAGGAAACGCTGCTCGAAGATTAGTTGCTCATCGGGGGCGATTCTTTTCTGCGCTCGGGCGCGATATGCTGTGACCGGCGCCAACGAGTACGACCACCACCGGGAGAACCCGCTCAGAATGAAAACCTTTCGCATTGCCGTTTATCCAGGCGACGGAATCGGGCCGGAGGTCACGCGCGAGGCGGTCCGGGTGTTGCAAGCCGCGCAAGAGTGCGACGGCGGCTTCGCCCTGGAGCTGACCGATCTGCCGTGGGGCTACGAGTTTTATCGTCAGACCGGCCAGGTGGCGCCCGACAATTTGCTGGAAGTGCTCAAGCCGTTCGATGCCATTCTGCTGGGCGCGGTCGGCTGGCCCGAGGCGCTTCCCGACCACGAAACGTTGGCGCCGCTGGTCAAAATCCGGCAGAGCTTTGATCAATACGCCTGCGTCCGCCCGGCCAAACTTTATCCCGGCGTCCGCTCTCCTCTGGCCGGCAAGCAAGCGGGCGATATCGACCTGGTGGTGATCCGCGAGAATTCCGAAGGGGAATACGTCAACGTCGGCGGGCGGTTCCATGTCGGCCATCCCGACGAGTCGGCCGTGCAGACCGCCGTCCACACGCGTCGCGGCGTGGAGCGCATCTTGCGGTTTGGCTTTCAGATGGCGCGCGAGCGGCGCCGGCGTTTGACGATGATCACCAAGTCGAACGCTCAGCGTTTTTCCTACGTGATGTGGGATGAAATCCTGGAGGAGCTGCGCGGCGATTACTCCGACATCGAAGTCGACAAGCAGCACGCCGACGCGGCGGCGATGAACTTTGTCCGCTGCCCTGAACGGTTCGACGTCGTGGTGGCTTCGAACCTGTTCGGCGACATCCTGACCGACCTGGGCGGCTTGATCAGCGGCGGGTTGGGACTGGCGCCCAGTTCGAATTTGAATCCGGAGCGCAAGCGTCCCTCGATGTTCGAACCGGTTCACGGCTCGGCGCCCGACATCGCCGGCCAGGGCATCGCCAATCCGGTGGCCGCGGTGCTCAGCGCCGCCATGATGCTTGACTGGCTCGAGCAGCCTGACGCGGCCGCCGCCATTCGCCGCGCCGTCGAGCAGACGCTCGCTGCGGGCCAAACCACGCCCGATCTTGGCGGCAAGCTTTCGACCGTCGAGGTCGGGACGCATCTGGTCGAGCGAATCAAAAACGCTGACTGAGTGCAGGCCCCGGCGTTTGAGGCGAGATGCTTGTACCAATGGAGCAGGCATACGCCGTATGCCGTCGCCGGCATCATAACCACGACGGCGGCGCCTCAATCGCTGGTTTAGCAGGGAGCGCGAATTGAGCCGCGAACAGACCTTTGGCGGCGATACTCCCTTCTCGCAACAATTCTGCCTGGCTTGCTTGCCCAAATTTGCTTCTCCACCCTGCCGGGCATAGACTGTCGTCCAAGTGTCGACACCAACTCAAATGCGCTTATCAAGAGGGGGAGACGAGATGCGGACGCAACTCTGCGCAGCTTTGGCCTGTCTGGCGATTGCATCGGCTCAGGCAAAGGCGGAAGACGCCGGTTCTGCCCGAGAAGTCATCGATCGTGCGATGGAAGCAGCCGGCGGCCGCCAGGCCCTGGCGCGTTATAAGCAGCCGTTCCGGCAGGAATTCAAGAACAAACAGCTTGTCGGCTCGCTTACCGGCGAGTCGAAGACGCGCGTCACGACCTGGCTGCCTGACAAGCTGCGTGCAGAAACGACGCAACCGGGGGCCAATCGCCCCGCGGTCGGGATCGTGTTCGACGGAAAGCAAGGCCTGGCGCGCGGCGTGTCGGGCTCCGCCGGACAATGGAAAGTCAACGATCGCCCAATGGGGCCCGAGGAGATCGCCGGCTGGG
>DASZUP010000322.1:0-20198 GCA_035547635.1 Pirellulales bacterium | reverse complement strand
ACGACGGCCTGATAGTCCTTGCCGATCACGGCGCTGGGATCGATCACGTTCTGCAGCAAATAGTCGAGATTCGCCCGGTTAGAGCCCGTCAACTCAGGCCCGACCTTGCCGCCGACATTGAACAGCACATGGCATTGTTGGCAAGTCTTGGCGAACAGGGCCCGGCCCAAGGCGACGTCGGCGCGCTTTGCCGCGGGCTCGCTCAGCATGCGTTTGTACTGGGCAATCAGCTTGAGCCGCTCCGCCGGCGTGTCGTTCACGGCTCCCCAGACTTCGACGATCCGCGCGTTCAGGTCGTCGTTTTTCAGGTTCCGCAATTGGCGAATCAAATCGGCCGGCAAATCGCTGGCCGGCACGCGTTTGTCAGCCACGGCATTCAATAGAGCCTGGGCGTAGTCGACCCGCGAGGCCATCGTCGCCAGGGCGTCTCGCTTCTCGTCCGCATTGAACTCTGGATACAAACCAAGAACGGTTTTTGGCGTTTGTGGATCGTCATACGCCGCCAGAGCGCGCAGCGCCGGGCGGCGCAACGCCTGATCGGCCAGTAACCGGCCCAAACCCGCCGGCATGCCGGGCGCTCGCGCCTTGACCAGCGCCGCCAACGCTTGCTCGCGCAGTGCGGCCGGCGCGGCGGCGTCTTCCAGCAGTTCCCGCGCAGCGGCAAACGCTTCCGCATCGCGGAACGTGAGGGCCAGCACGATTGCCTGGCTGCGAACTTCCGCCTGCTTGCTGGCGATCAAGCGTTCGTAAGCCGAACGCCAGCTTGCGGGCATCGGCAATTGCCGCTTGCCCTTCAGCCCCTCGTTCATTTCCGTCAAGATCGCAAGCTGCCGCCCCGGCTCGCTCGTGCGGCCCAAGCGTTCGACCAGCAACTCGACCGCCTCGGGCGCTCCCCATTGCGACAAGCGGCGAACCATGAATTGATCGACCAGCGGAATCTGCGACGCTTCGGCCAGCTTCATCGCCGCCGTCGGATCGGCCTCGGCCAGCGGCTCGGCGGCGTACCAATACATCAGCGGCAAGTTGTGATCGGCCGCATCTTCTGGATGCATCAATACGGCCGCCACAATCGGAAGACGCTGCTTCAAGTCCAGCCGATCGGCGGCCGAGGCCAGGTACAGCCTGACGACGGGCGACTCGTCGCGCTGGGCCAGCTCCGCAAGTTTGGCGAGCGTCGCGTCCGAAGGCTGTCTGTGCTCGAGCGCCAACTGAATGGTCCAAGATCGCACGTAAGGGCTGTCGTTGCTCAGGCCGCGGGCGATGTTCGCTTCGCTCAAACCACCGACCGCGTGCAAAGCCCACAAGCCGCGCAGCCGCCGCGTTTCATCCGCATGCTCGAAGGCCAGCCTGGCCAGTGGCTCGTGTAACTTGGAATTCCCGCCCCGTTCCTGCAGGAGCCGACGGGCATGGCGCACGTACCAGTCGTTCTTGTCGAGGAGCAATTCGATCAGCTCCGCGTCGGTCTTCTGCGTCAAATCGACGCGTACCGGCTGGGCGCCTTGGTAGCTGACTTTGAAGATACGGCCGTTGCTGCGGTCGTGCCCGTCTGCGTTGTGGTGGTGACACTGGTTCTTGTCGTACCAGTCGATCATGTACATCTGGCCGTCGGGGCCGTATTGCAGATTCAGGATCTGCGACCAGGCGTCGTTGGCCAGCAGGAAATCGGGCGCGCGGTTGCCGACGTAGCCGGAACCTTGCCGCGTGAGCAGGTCCTGGTTGAGCCGGGCGCCGTGGATGTTGTTCATGAACAGTTGGTTGCGGTACTCTTCGGGCCACTGCCCGCCGAGGTAAATCATGGCGCCGGCATGCGCGTGACCGCCCCCCGCGGCGTCGGAGCGGTTGTTGCCCGAGTGAGGCGTGGCGCCGATCCAGTGGCGATGCCGAGCGATGGTCTGAATGTCGGCGTATGTGTACGGATTGAAGTGCTGGCCCGCCTGCCGTTGATAGCGGCCGCCTTGAATGATGTGGTACAGGTGCGGAATAACGCACGCCGTCAGAAAGCCCTGGCCTTGTTCGTTGAAGTCAAAGCCCCAGGGGTTGCTCGTGCCGTGGGCGAAGACTTCGAACTCATGCCGGATGGGGTGATATCGCCAGATGCCCGCATTGATCGGCGTGCGCTTGTCGTCCGGCGTCCCCGGCTTGCCAACGCGCGAGTGCGTGAACACGCCATGGCAGCCATACAGCCAACCGTCAGGGCCCCAGATGAACGAGTTGAGCGTTTCGTGCGTGTCTTGAAAGCCCCAGCCGTCGAGCAGCACCTCGGCCGGTCCGTCGGGCGCGTCGTCGCCGTCGCGATCGGGAATGAACAGAAAGTTCGGCGCCGCGCCGACCCACACGCCGCCGAAGCCCACTTCCAAGCCGCTCACCAGGTTCAGCTTGTCGGCGAAGACCTTCCGCGTATCGAAGCGGCCGTCGCCGTCGACATCTTCGAAAATCAAAATCCGGTCGCGGGCCTGCTCTTGCGGCACGTGAAACGGATACGAATAGGCTTCGGCCACCCACAGCCGGCCCCGATCGTCGATCGCCTGAGCGATCGGCTGCTGCACGTCGGGCTCGCCGGCGAACAGCGTGACCTGAAAACCTTCAGGCACGGTCATCTTGGCAGCGGCTTCTTCAGGCCCCAGCCCAGCATGTTGGAAGACGTCAACGGCGGCGGGTGCGTTGCGCTGAGGAAACTTGGGCCTGGTTTTGTGAAAGCGGAAATCGTCGAAGTTGATATGCCCCCAGCCGCCGCTGTACCCATCTACAAGGCGGACGAAGACCTTCTTGCCTTGATGCGGCTGCAGATCGACTGCGACCGGCTTGAGATTCTCTGTATTGTCGCCGCTGGTGCGGAAGATCACCTGGCGATTGTCTTGGCGGACGATTTCGACGCAGGTTTGCGCGTGTGTTCCGCCCGCCACAAGAAAACTGGCGAACGGCTGCGTCACCGTAAATGCTGCCGAAGTCAACGTGCCTTGCGGCGCGTCTCCTTGCCGCTCAAACGTGCCGATCCAGAAGCGGCCTGCATGTTGGCTGCGCATATCGGCGCGGCGAGGATGGACGGTATCTCCTTCGATTGGCTGCCCGGCGAATGCGTCTCCTTCCGCCGTCCAATCCTTCAGTTCGCCGCTTTCGAAGTCCAGGTTGAGGGGCCGACCTTCGTCGTCCTGCGGAAGTGCTCCCTGACGCAGGCGGTTTTCAACCGGCTCGGCCCCCTGAGCGGCATGCGACATAGCGATGATCGCGAGAGCCAACCAGGCGCAACTCACGCCGTAAACGGAGAGCAACTGCCGCATCATTCCGCCTTTTCTATGCACAGCAAGCCGCTGCACGCCTTCACGGCCGCTCAATCGGAAACGTTTCAATCGTCAACTGCGGGCGGGCGTTTTGCAGTTGGTCGATGCCAGCGGGCGTGACCTGGCTGCCGTTGACGTACAACTGCGCAAGCTTCGGCATGTTCTGCAAGCTCATCAGCCCGGCGTCGGTGACTTGCGTGTATTGCAGATCGAGTTTGGTCAGCTCGTTCAACCCTTGCAGATGCTGCAGCCAGGCGTCGTCGGCCGCCGGCGGCAAGTACAGCCTGTCCAGATGCGCAAGCTTTTTAAGCTGGTCCAGGTCTGCCGCGGTCGCGCGGCTGTTGTGCAGATCGACTTTGACGACAAAGCCCTTGTCGCGGCGCACGCCGCCGCCCAATTGCTCGATCGCCGTGATCACCGGCTGCTCTGGCGAGGAAACGGCGCCGCAGCCGCCGGCAATCGCCACGCTCCAGCATGCTACGATAAACCAGATTCGTCGCGCAGGTTTACTCATGGTAGTCGACCATCGGTCATTCCGTCCGCAACTGCACATTGGCCTGGCTGCCGATCGACAGGCTCACGCCGCCGGGCCCCTGATGGTTCTCGACCTTAATCACGATCGCGTTGCGGCCGCTCTTCAGCGGCGCCTTGAACTGATCGGAAGCAGGCTCTAGCGCCCGATCGCCGCGAAAGGCATGTACTTCGCGGCCATTGACCCAGACCTTGCAACTGTCATCGCTTCCCAGCAGTAGAGAAGCTTCCTGATCGGCCGCACTGTCGGCATAGACCAGAAAGTAGTTCGTCACGGCCTCGGCTCGCACACGGCGTTTGCGGGCGTACTTCACCTGGTCCACGCCGGGAAAACCAAGCGAAGGATCGGTCTCGACAAGTTCCCAGCGCACCGGCTTGTTGCCGGCGCCAGGCAGAGCGACGTTCAAATTGGGCGAGGAAAGCTGCTGCTCGATGCCGTAATCCTTATCGATCCCCTTGAGATCGGGACTGGCGAACGGACCGAGCACGCGGAACTGCGTGACCGGCTGCACCGCCTCATTCAACGACGACAGGAAGGCCAGCAAATCGGCCGCGTCCTGGGCCGTGACGTCGCGCAATACCAACTCGGGCATGAGCGACTTCTGCTGCGGCTCGAGCGTTTCGATTTCGCTGGCTTTCACGCTGATGAGTTTGCCCTGGGCGTCTTTGAGCACGACGCGCTGATCGGTCTTTTCCACGAGAAAGCCGACATAGACCTGTCCCCCTTCGGTTTCGAGCACGTACGCCACATATTCCGGCGCCACGGCTTTCGAGGGATCGAGGATCGTCTCCAGCAATGTAGCCCGCTCATACTTCTTGCCGATCTGGCTCAGGTCGGGGCCGATCGTATTGCCGACGCCGCGCACGCGGTGGCAGTTCTTGCACTGGGCCGCCGAGCTCTGAAAGAAGATCTGCTGGCCCCGGTTGCCGTCTCCCTTCATGGCCAGCAGTTCGGCCGGCTTGATGGCCATGCCGAGCCGCTGCGGGCGATCGGCCTCCGGAATGAATTTCTCGTAGAGCACGCGAATGTTCGAATCGGGGTGCCGGGTCGCCAGGGCGATGGCATTCTTGGCCGCCGCTTCGGAGACCGATTTCTCGTCGATCGCCCGCAGCATCACCAGCGCTCCGGCGGTCGACGACATCAACTTCTGCACGACCTCCGCCTGCACGTCGGCGGCTGCTGAACTTTTATCCAGCAGCTTTTTGACCGCCGCCCAGTCCTGCAAATCGACGAGGCCCGCCGCGGCCGCCTTGCGCACCGATGCGTCCTTGGCCGTTGTCAGTCGCTCAAGCGCGGCCGAAGCGCCGCCGACTCGCAATTGAGCCGCCGCCCCAATCGCCTTGCATCGCGCCTCGGCGGATTGTTGATCGGATGCGGCCAGGGCCAGCACGTCGCCGCCCAGGCTGCCAAGCTGGTTGTCTGCAATGGCCGCCAGTGCGGCAACCTGCAAGTCGGGATCGGCCAGCAGCGTTTTCAATCCGGCCGTCAGCTCCGGTTTGTCTTTCAAGTCCTTCCACGTGCCGGCCAGGTTGACGGAGACCAGCTTGAGCGAGGTTTCTCGCAGTTCCATTCCGGCCTGCGCGTTAGCGGCCAGCTTGAGCACGGCCTGCGCCGCTTCGATCGACGGAATGCCGCCCAGGTACGCGAGCAATTTGGCCCGGGCGGCGTCGTCGAGCCCGGCGCTGGAAAGGGTCTTCAGCACCAATTGGGCGGCCGCCTGAGGGTTGAGCGCTTGCAGCAATTGGATGCGATCGATCGTCGCCTTGCCGCTCTTTTCGAGCGCAGCGTACAGCATCTCCTTCCGCTCGCCCGCAGCAATGTTGATCGCTTCCAGTTGATAACGATCCGAACCGTCGTAGGCCGAGGCGAGTTTGACGAGCGCTGCGTCGGCCTGCGAACCGCTCATCGTGCGCAGCGCCAGCAGCACCTCGCGGCGCACCTCGGGCGAAGCATCGTCGGCGCGAGCGAGAATCGCCTCGGCATGGTCGCCGGCATGGCGACGCAAAATCCGCACGGCCAAGGCGCGGAGCGAGGCGTCGGGGCTGTCCAGTATCTCGACAACCGCATTGCGAGCTTGTCCGCCCATGCGATCCAGGACCCACAAAGCGCGAGCCCGGTAATTCGGCTCGTCAGCTTGCAGCAGAGCTTTCAGCGCCGGCACGCTCGCTTGCTCCTCGGCCAGCAACCGCTCGCGAGCCAGGTATTGCGTGGCCAGGTTCGGGTTCTTCAAGCCCTCAATCGCGTCGGGAATATTTAGATAGGGGCCCGGCTTGCCGATGCGCGTGAGCTTTTTGCCGGCAGGCCGCAGCAAGAAAATGCGGCCCTGGTTGGGATTGTTGTAGGCGTGGCCGCCGACGCCGCCATCGTACCAGTCTGACAGATACAAGCTGCCGTCGGGAGCGGCGCAAATGTCGTCGGGACGGAAATAATTGTCCCCTTCGCTGGAGATCAACACCCGGCTGGTCGCCTGCTGGCCATAGCCGGCGTTCTGGTGCCGATAGATCCGCACCTCGCGCGGGCCGGCGTCGGCGTGCAGAGGAACGTTTTTGTATTCCGAGCCGAACGCGTCTCCCTCGTAGTAGCAAATGCCGCAGGGGGAACCGAAGCCGGTAACCAGCGTCGCGGGCACAAAGCCGGGAATGTGGCCGCGGAAGTGCCAATGCTCGCCAAAAGGAGTGCCTGGCGCCACCTTCTGGGGCGGCCGGCCGAACCAGCCGTAATCGCCCCCTTCCATGATCCAGCAGATGCGGACGCTGAAGTTGCCGTCGTTGTCGTTGTCGCTGCAGTACGGCTCGCCGAACGAACTGACGCAAATCTCGTACGGGTTGCGGAAATTGACCGCCACCGTTTCCAGCTTGCTGCCGTCGAGTTCTCCCCGCAACATGCCGCCCCACTGGAACTTGATTTGCGAGCCGTCCGTACCAGTCACGTTGAAGCCCGTGTCGCCGTGGCTCATCCACCATTTATGATCCGGGCCAAGCACCAGACTATGGGCTCCGTGATCGTGGTTCGTTCCGCCGAAGCCGGTCAGCAGCTTTTTGGGCGGGCCGTCGGCCTTGAGATCGCCATCCTTGTCCTCGTAAACCCACAAGTCGGGACTGGTGGCCACATAGACCTTGTCGCCCGCCACGCAGATGCTCATGGGAGCGAAGACGTCATCGGCAAAGACCGTGACCTTGTCGGCCTTGCCGTCGCCATCGGTATCTTCCAGAACCTTGATCTTCTCGCTCGGGGGACTTTTCGCCTTGGAGCGATAGAATTCAATTTCCGCCACCCAGACGCGGCCCTGCGTGTCGACGTCGATCGCCGTCGGGTTGGTGATCATTGGTTCCGCGGCAAACACCGACAGGTTCATCCCCGCAGGCGCCTTCAGGGCCTGCAACTCCGCTTCAGCCGATTGTTGCGCCTGTGCGGACGAGACGCCCCCCGCCAGGAGAATGAGAACTATTGACCAACGCGTCACGGAACGAAATCTCATGCGTTAACACCGGCTGGAGAATGCGGTCATTCAATTATTGGAAACCGTTATTGTAGCCTGAAAGCCAAGCGGTACGCAATTTTGCGTCCCGCGCGCAGGCGCCGCGTACGCCTCGACGGCTGGGAGCAATGGCACGGCGCGTGCAGTCGAATGAAGTGCTTATAATTGCCTGCCGGCCGCAAGCTGCCCTTGCGCCGCGGCACGATCCATATCGCCGGAACGTTAACGGCCGGCCTACGAACATCGCCATGCAAATGTGAGGAAACTGCCATGCGAGCCTTGATCACCGGAGCGACCGGGTTTATCGGACAGCGGCTCCTCGAACGCATCGACGAGCCGGTCGTGCTGTCGCGCCATGCAGACGCCGCCCGGCGGAAACTCGGGAAAGCCGAAGTGCATGAGTGGGATTTGATGGCCGGGCCGCCGCCCGCCGAGGCCTTCCAAGGCGTCGAGGCCGTATTTCACCTGGCCGGCGAACCGGTGGCGGAAGGACGCTGGAACGTCGACAAGAAGCGGCGAATCCGTGACAGCCGCAAGATCGGCACGATGAACCTGGTAAAGCGGCTGGAGCAGCTTTCCGAGCGTCCGCCCGTGCTGGTCTCGGCTTCGGCCGTGGGCTATTACGGCTCGAGGGGCGAGGAGGTGCTCGACGAGTCGGCGCCGCCGGCGCATGACTTTCTGGCCGAGGTTTGTATCGCGTGGGAGCAGGCCGCGCAGCAGGCGGCCGGCTTTGGCGTGCGCGTCGTCAATCCGCGGATCGGCATCGTGCTGGGCTCCGGCGGCGGAGCGCTGGACAAGATGCTGTTGCCGTTCAAGCTGGGTCTTGGCGGGCGATTGGCCAGCGGAAAGCAATGGATGCCATGGATCCATCTCGACGACCTGGTCGGCTTGTTCCTGCACGCCGCCTCGCACCAGGAAGTCAGCGGGCCGATGAACGCGGTGGCGCCCAAGCCCGTGACCAACCGCGAGTTCACCCGCACGCTGGCGTCGGCATTGCACCGGCCGGCAATCTTTCCCGCGCCCGCTGCAGCGCTCAAGTTGGCCGTCGGCGAGTTCGCCGAAGTGCTGCTGGCCTCGCAGCGCGTCGTGCCGCGCGTGGCCGAACAGACCGGCTATGCATTTCAATACCCAGAGTTGGCCGGCGCCTTGCAGGCAATCCTGCACGGCGCGTCGTCGAGCACACGCGCCGGGCGAACGCACGAACCGGTAGGATCTCAATGAGTAACTGGCATCGTTTAGAGCGCACCCAATTCGTTGCTCGACCGCGAGAGGAGGTGTTCGCATTCTTCTCTGACGCTCGCAACCTGGAGCAGATCACGCCTGCATTCCTGCAGTTCCGCGTACTTAACGAAGGGGCGACCGGCGTACACGCCGGCATGTTGATCGACTATCGGCTCAAGCTGTTCGGCATTCCCTTGCGTTGGCAATCGCAAATTGAAGCGTTTGAACCGGGCGAGCAGTTCGTCGACGTGCAACTGCGTGGGCCTTACCGCACTTGGCGCCACCTGCACGAGTTCCGCGACGCGCCCGGCGGCACGCAGATGATCGACCGGGTCGATTACGCTTTGCCGTTCGGCCCGCTCGGTTCGCTGGCCCACGCGCTATTCGTGCGGCGCACGCTAGGCAAGATCTTTGATTTTCGGCGGGAGAAGATTGAGGAGTTGTTTGGTTCAGGGTTCAACGCGGGCGCCGATTCGGCCCGCTCAGAGACGCTGGCGTGAAGTGCGACTTCTAACTCCGCAGCAGGCAGGACGATCAGCGTCATTGTGCTGCCTCGTGCCAATTGCGATGGCGCCACGACTCGAATACTCGGGCTTGTCACCGCGCCAACGCAACTTCCGCGCTACGAAAGTTCGCGGATCGGCGAGCCGCTGGGCAACACGGTGATGGGCCGACCGGCGGAGTTGAGATACTGCTTCTCCACGTCGATGCCGAGATGGCTATAGATCGTGGCCAGCACGTCCTGCGGCGTTTTCGGATTCGCCTTGGGGAAGGCGCCGTGCTGGTCCGATTCGCCCAGCACACGGCCGCCTTGGATCGGACCGCCGGCCACCGCGGCGCTGAACACGTTCGGGTAGTGGTCGCGGCCTGCGTCTTTATTGACTCGCGGCGTGCGGCCGAATTCGCCCCAGGCCACCACCAGGGTGCTGGGCAGAAGTCCGCGCTGGTCGAGATCTTCGATGAGAGCAGAGTAGGCCCGGTCGAAGCGGGGCAGGAAGCCGCGCCGCAAGGAGTCAAAACCCTGCACGTGCGTGTCCCACCAACGCAGGTCGACGGTGACCAACCGCACGCCCGCTTCCACCAACCGCCGGGCCAGCAGGATTCGCTGGCTCCAGGCCGGCGCGCCGCAACGGTTCGACGCGCCAGGATCGAACGCCGGCATGAAGCCGTACCGCTCGCGCAGCCGGGCCGGTTCGGCGTCCAGGTCAAACGCCGCCTTGGCGGCCGGTGAACTGAGAATGCCCCACGCCTGCCGCTGAAAACGGTCCATGGCCGCCATCTGGCCGCTGGCATCGAGCTCGCATTCGAGCCGATCGAAACTGCCGAGCAACTCGCGGCGAGAGCCCATCCGGTCGTAACTCAAGCCGTCCGCCAAGGAAAAGTTCGGCACGCGAAACGGGCCGGGCGTGGCCGGGTCCGCGCCCGTCTCGAACGGTTTGTTGGCCACGCCCAGGTAGGCGGACCCCGTGCCCGGAACCATTCGCGGAATCATCACGTAAGCCGGCAGGTCGGGGCGGCGGCGGGCCATCTGCTCGGCCACGATCGATCCGCAACTTGGACTTATATTCTCATCCGGCTTGGGGCCGGTCGGATATCCGGTAAAGCAGAGTTGGTCGGCCGTCGAGTGGCCGGCGTCGCCGTGGTGCAGACTGCGAATGATCGACCACTTGTCCATCACGCGGCCGCACATCGGCAGCATGTCCGACAGCAGGATGCCCGGAACGCTGGTCGAATGGACGCCGAACTCGCCGCGGTATTCGAGCGGCGCCTCGGGCTTCGGATCCCACATGTCGATATGGCTCGGCCCGCCGCGCATCCAGAGAATGATGACGGAATTCTCGCGACGGCCGCCGGCGACGCTCGCTCCCTGGGCTTCTCGTCGCAACAACTGAGCAAGCGAGAGCCCGGCGCCGCCTAGCGTGCCGATTTGCAGAAAACCACGGCGTTTGATCCGCTTCGCCTGGGCTTGCTTCGTCATGCCGCCGCTCCCATTGCACGCCGTCGAGAAAACTGCCTATACAACCACACAATTGCTTGTATAGAAGTCGTCGAATGGGCCGTCAATCTGATTACTTTGGCGATCAATAAGGCCGTACGGACGCCGCGGCTGCATCCACCGGCGAGGGCCGTGCCGGGTCTCCCGAACTTTTATCTCGACGGCGGAAGATGGCGCACTCCGCGTCATCGTAGACTTCCCGCCATGCGAGAGAACGCCGCAAGGCGGCGAGCAGTTCGACGGAAAGGCGATCGGACCAGACGATCAGATCAATCCGGTATTTTTCCAAGGTCGCGTTCCAATCGCCTTCCGCGGCGCCGATTTGGAGGTAGTCGTTCCAGACGTCGTCGGGAAACGATTCGATGCGGCTGTCGTTGAATACTTTGACGTCAGGATATAAGAAACAGGTCAGATACGCGCCCCACGAGACCGGCGCGAAGACGTTGCCCCGATAGCCGCTGTCGCGCAAGTACGCGACGGCGCCGGCCGGTTCATGGATGCCGCGGGCAATGCGTCGATCTGCGGGCAGCAAGGGATTGTAGCCGCGAGTCCAGGGAAACGTCGTCAAGACAAAGAGCACCAAGCCCGCAACGACAAACCACGGAGCAAGGTCATCCTCATCGTCATGCGCTGTCGGCTTGCGGCGGCGCGACAACAACTCCGCCAGCCTCGGCGCCGCAATGGGCGGCACGATCATCGCCCACCAGATCACCATGCGCTGCGCCTTCGCGCCGAGCAGCAGAAACGTCGCCAGCAGCAGCCATTCCACCGTTTCCAGACGTCGGCGGCTCACGCCGAGCAAAACCAGCATGCCGGCGATGGAGGCAAAGTATGCCTTGCCGGTCAATGTAGCGAAGTTCGTCGGCAGCCATTCCTCGATGCCGCGATCGAGCGAAAGAGACGACGTGTTGAACACGTAGTCCAGCGTGTGCGACGGCTGCGGATTGACGAACATCGCCAAGGCTGCGACGAGCGAGCAGACCAGGTACGTGTGTACTTCGCGATCGGTCAACGCGCCTCGCAAGGCGCCGGCGCCCCAGTGTTTGGAGATCGCCGCCGCCAGAAAAATGCCGGGCAGCATCGCTCCCAGCACAAAAGCGCCGTGCGAGTTCGCCCAAATCAATTGAATGACGGCAATCCAAGCGATGGTTCCCCAGCGACCGGCGTTGCACCACAGCACGAACAACTCGGCGGCGAACAACAGCGTCGAGATCGCTTGCGGGCGAATGCCGAAGTTCGAGAGAGCCATCGCCCACCCGGCCAATCCGGCCCAGGCCGCAGCATGCGCGTTTCCACTGCGTCGCCAGGCGAGCAGCACAGACAAACCGATCGCCGCGGCATAGCACGAGGCCGCGGCAAACTGGCACAGTTCGAACCCGCCGATCCGATACAGCCCGTACGTCGCCAGTTCGGCCAGCCAGTTCTGATTCACCACTTCGCTGCCGGCGATCGTGCAGGTGAAATGATCCCAGCCGGCCAGCGTGCCGGTTTCCCACATCAGCCGGCCCGTGTTGACGTGCAGCCAGAAATCGACCGGATGGTCGGTCGCCAGCGAGACGCCGACAAAGGCCAGCAGCGACGGCAGCGTCAACCAGACGGCGGCCATGCTGACCGTTTTGCGAGGGAATAACGACGCACTCACGAACCAACCCGAGGGCAAAGAGCGAATACAACGAGGGGCAACAACGCTCGGCGCCGCTGGACGCAACGATAACGCCGCTACCGCTGAAAGAATACGTCGCGGTGAATCTCGCGCTGTCGGCAGAGGAATGAGCGCCGACCAACAGTGGCTATGATTCCAACGATTATGCGGATTGCGTGAACCTTGCCCGCTTACTGCTGGTCCGGAAGCATCATGGAAAAGAGGATCGCAAAGGGAATTAATAAGACGTTCAGCGTAAGCATAAGCGCGACTGCGATGCCTACAAACCGCCAAAATGCTCTCTGTGCCTCAAGCGCAAACTCTATATCGGACGCGGCCTGAGTCATGTGCAGATTGGTGATCCGGTCGGCGTAACGCCATAAAAACAACGACGGGAAGAAGTGAAGCAAGCCCAACAGAAGACAACTAATTGCGATATCCGCGGGCGTGCTGCCACCTAATCCGAGCTGGGCAACGACTCCGCCCAGTAATCCCGCGGCTGCCAACAGCGCCGTGGCAATGAATCCCAACACGCTGAGAAAGCGAACCCAGGGACGGGTTTGCGTTAGCATTTCAATAGCTCGAGAGGCGGCGACTTCGCCGTGCAGTTCAAATGCCGAAGGTCCAGTCCGTTCGCCGCTCGGCGGCGACTGAAATGAGCCAGGCTCAGGCGATTCATCGCGCTGAGAAGAAGCCATAAATCTGCCTCCGGATTGCGATGACGGGCGAGTAGGCCTCGGTTTTCGAACGTCGCTGCCGAGTGAAGCTTGCGCAGCGAAAGAGAAACACCGTGTACGAATCGCCGAAATTAGCCCCAGCATCGGTTATTGGACTCACGGCGCCATGCTCGCTTCAGTCGGCCCCCTCGACTCCGCCGTCAGTACTCCGTCGAAAAGCATTTGATCCCGATCGACCATGCTGGTTGCGAAACGATTGGTCAGCTAGCCGCGGCGCATGAACAACATCAAGGGAACCATTAATCCGAGCAACACGACATAGAGGGCCAGTACAAGCGCGACCGCAATGCCCACAAATCGCCAGAATGATCTCTGCGCTTCGAGCGCCGATTCCATGTCGGATGCAGCTTGAGTCGTCTGCAACTTGCTGATCCGGTCGGCGAATCGCCAGAGGAACAACGACGGAAAGAAATAGACCAGGCTCAACGGCACATACGCAAGCATCACCACGGCGGGCGTGTTTCCGCCCGCCCCAGCCAGGCCAAGGCCCCCGCCGAGCAGTCCTACGACCGCCATCAGCGCCGTGGCAATGAATCCCAGCACGCTGAGAAAACGAACCCAGGGACGAGTCTGCAAAAGAATCTCGATCGCGCGCGGCGTGGCAACCCCGCCGTGCCACTCGGACGCCGGCATTTCGCTTCGCGCTCCCGTTGTCGGCGCCTGATAGGGGTTTTGCTCGGGTGGGCCAACGGGAGGACCAAATGGAGAACTCGACATGGCGCTGCACTCTGGGAATGTTGGATGCGGGGGATGGCGCACCCAAGAATGCTAGTATCAGCTCGAGGCGGTCGTCAAATACTTGCCGCATCGACGGAAGGCGGCGCGCCCGCGATCGCCAGCGCCCCATCGCGAATCTCTCGCAACACGGCGAGCTGCATCGGCGTCCAGCCGAAATTCGCGATTGGATCGGTTTCGTGCTCATCGCCGAGTCCCGCCGTGCGCGAACTACGGAGCCGGACGAGAATCAAATCGCGGATGCGGGCCGCGTCTCGCACGCCTTCGATCAACCCGCGATGTCCCCCGGCCGCCGTAGCTGCCTGATTGCCCGGCTGAGGCTGGCTTCCGCCCGCCGTATCGACGCGAATATCGGCAATGCCGAACCAGCGTTGCAGCGGTCCCTGGTCGATCTCGACGTTTTGTACGTTTTCAAACGTGATCGTGGTCTCGTGAATCACCCAAATCCCACGACGGATCCGCAGGCTGCGCCCGGTCATCACGTACCAGGTCGTGTCAAAGCGAAGGTGGATTGCCAGATAAAAGGCCGCCGCCAAGGTCGCCATCAGCGCCGCCAGCGGCAAGGCGGCGACCAGTCCCGCCACGGGCGATGCCACTAAGACGGCCAACCATACGAAGCACCCGAATCCGCCCAACACGGCAAACCCCAGCCAGAATTGAAGCTTCAGATAACCCAGGAAACCTTCTGCCGGACGAAACGATTCCAGCGAGTCTCCCGGCAGGCAGGGCAGTTCCGGGGGATGCTCCGGCACGCGGAACCAGCGCACCAACACGCCCCACACGCCCCGATAAATCCAGCGGCTGGCGCTACGGAGCTTTTCTGGCCGAGCGTTCTGCGTCATTTCGGCCGTTCCTGGTTCGGAGCCAAACGTCGCAAGGCATCGCGGATCTCGCGCAGCAACATCAGCGGCTCGTCAGCGGCCTCGCTTTCGCCTTCGACAGCCGGCGTCGGCAGGTGTTCGCGCACGCCTCGCATCTTGGCGTACAAAAAGTCTCGCAATTCGTCGGCGGCCAGAATGCCGTCGATATTCGCTTCGGGCGTGGCATTGCCGGAAGCGGTCTGCACGGAAACCGTGGCCAGCCCCATCCAGCGCTGCAACAGGTTGCGCGTCAGGTGAATGTCCTGGATGCGGCGATACGTGAGGTAAATCTCGCGGCGGAACAGCAGGCCCCAACTGATCGAAATGCCTTCGTCGTCGAACCGATAGCGGAGCGTTTCATACTTGAACCACAGCGGTAAAATCGCCAGAACAAAGCCGGGCCCCAAGAACAGCGATACGATCAGGTAATAACTCATCAACGCCGGCGCGGGGCGAGTGATTTGGCGCGGGTCGAGCGGAGCGCTGGATGCGTTAGGAACTGCAGAGTCCATGTCAAGTCTCGTTACGGCGGCCGCGGGCTCGGCTCGGCCGGTTCAAAATGAGCCCGAGAGGTTGTCATTATTCAATTCGCGTTTCCTGCGCCGATCTTGGCCTCCGCCGCGCAACCCAACGGGCGGACGCCGACGTCAGCTTACTGCTTATGGCGCCTCGCGATATGCTTCGACCTCGAAAGGATTTTCGCGATACGGGTCGCGTCCGCGCAGCCATAGCAGCAGCGAGCAACCGAGGTACGCCGGAATGAACAGCGGCCCCCAGCGTTCGTACTGGCGCACGTGAACCAGTTCGTGAGCTCGGCAAATGTCAAGCGCAGCGTGCGTGCGCCCCAGCACGGTGTGGCCCAGCGTCATGGCGAACGGCTCGGCCGGAAATCGCTCCAGCAGCCAGCTTGCTGCGCCGCCGTGGATCTCCAGCACCACGCCGACGCGGCGCATTTTGCCGCCGCTGACCAGAGCCGCCAGGCCAACGATCAGCCCCAACGCCGACCAGGGGGCGGCCCAAAGAATTCTTAAAACACTCGCAACTCGTTGCATTGCTACCGTCTTGCGACAAAAGCAGGCGTTCTTCGCGGCTCTCCTCTCAGGACATTATACGCAAGCTCCCGGCGCTGGCGACGAATCACCTGCCAGGGCAAACGCTCGCCGCCGAGCGATCCTGGCGCCACGCCCGACGGCATTGTCGCCGCAACGGCTCGGCGGCCCTATACTTGCCGGCTGCTGTTTCAGGCGCCCGCAAAGGGATGAACGATTCCCATGACGACTCATGCTCAGGGTGATCGAGCGACTCGCGCCAATCCATGGTGGCTGGTGCTGGGCCTGGTCGGGTTGGACTATTTCAGCACGCTGGCTTACCTGCCGACCATCATGGTTGAGGCCGCCGGCAATCTCGCGCCGCTGGCGGCCATCCTGCTGGTGCTTGTGACTCTATTGATGGCGGCGCCGGTGTACGCCTATGTCATTGGCCGCTCTCCCGCAGGCCAGGGCGCCGCCGGTTTGCTGGAACAAACGCTGCACGGCTGGGGCGGCAAGCTGCTGGTGCTGGCGTTGATGGGGTTTGTGGCGGCCGACTTCGTCGTCACGCGCAGCTTGTCCGTAGCCGACGCCTCGACCCATATTTTGCACAATCCGCACTGGCGTCAGGCCGTCAAACAGCTTGCCCCGCGCGACGACGACGTCCGCACCAGCCTGGGCGCGGCAATCTGGCAGTGGATTGAACCGCACTGGACGCGTCAGATGGCGCTGACCATCGGACTGTCGATATTGGCCTTCGCCTTCCTGTGGCTGTTGCAAGGCGGATTTACGCGAAAGGTGCTGCGGTTGGCGGCCCTCGCTACCGGCGCGTACATGCTGTTAACCGGCATCGTGATCTATAGCGGCCTCAAGTACTTGTACCTGCATCCCGACTTGCTCGAAAACTGGCGACGCGAAGTCCTGACCGAGTGCGGCGGCCGCCGGACCGGAGGAGTCGCATTCTGGCAGTTGGCGGTGCTTGCGATCGGCGCATTTCCCCAATTGGCATTAGCGATCAGCGGGTTCGAACTGAGCATGACCGCGGCGCCGCTGGTCCAAGGCCAGCCGGGCGACGATCCCCTCCGACCGCGCGGCAGGATTCGCAATACGCGAAAGCTGATCTTTGCGGCCGCGCTGATCATGGCCGTTTACGTGCTCGGCGCGGTGCTGACGACCACGCTGCTGGTCCCCGGCTGTGCTATCGGACCGGGCGGCTCTGCGCAGCACCGAGCGCTGGCCTATCTGGCTCACGGTCAGCTCTTGAGCGACGGCCGCACGGCCGCGGCGATGAATCCCTGGTTCGGCCCGGCCTTCGGCAGCCTCTACGATGCATCGACGGTGATCGTGCTGTGCCTGGCCGGCGCGAGCGGAATCATCGCATTGCGGGATCTGGTGCCGCAGTATCTGTATCGCCTGGGCATGGAAATGGACTGGGCGCTGCGGTTCGGCGTGATGATGCACTTGTTCAACGCCGTCATTCTCGTCGTCACGATAGCGTTCCACGCCGACGTTGCATCGCAGCAGGGGGCCTATGCGACCAGCGTGCTGGTGCTGCTTGCCGGCGCTGCGCTGGCCGCCGCCGTCGACCTCGCCCAACGCTGGCAAGGCTCTCGCCTGCAAATTCTGGTCGCCTCGCCATTCGCCGCGGTATTTGCGTTTTTGATCAGCATGGCGGCCTTAACCATCGTCGTGAACCGCTCGGGCCTGGCGATCGCCTTGTCGTTTGTGGCCGTGATTCTTTCGAGTTCGGCGGTCTCGCGCTGGCTGCGCAGCACGGAGTTGCGGTTCGATGGCTTCTCCTTCGCTGACCAGCCGACGCAGCAGCGCTGGCGGCAACTCCTCGAACTCGAATTCCAGGTGCTCGTGCCGCATCGGCCGGGCGTTTACCCGCTGGCCGAAAAGGACCAGGAAGTGCGGCGCATTCACCGGCTGCCTGCGGACGCTCACCTGCTGTTCATCGAAGTCCAGCTCGGCGACCCCAGCGACTTCCAACACGTGCCGTTGATGAAAATCGAACGCGAGGGCGAGTTGGAGGTGATTCGCGTCTCTCACGCCGCTTCGGTGGCGCACGTGTTGGCGGCCATTGGCCTGGAGTTCTGCCGAGTCGGGCGGCCGCCCGAGATCATCTTTGGCTGGTCCGAAGAAACGCCGATCGCCGCGAACTTGAATTTCCTGCTGTTCGGCAAAGGCAATGTGCCGTGGATGGTCAAAGCCCTGGTCCGCAAAGCGGAAAAACGCCCCGACCGCCGGCCGCGAATCGTGGTCGGCTGAAAACAAGCATCGTAAGGCGTTTCAGCACGACGACTATCGGAACTTAGAAAAGAAATCCGCCTCCGGCTTTTTTCGACCTATAGTTCATATTGCGGAAGCACATTTGCGATGGGAAAAGCGAGAGTTCGCGTCTGCGCAAAGCTCGCTTCCGCTGATCCTGGTTTATGCTCCTGTCCGTTGAGGGCCGTACTATGGCCGAACCGTCCTTTGCCCGCTCATGGTTGATGGCGCCCGGTGGCGAAAAACGCGTCCGCGATGCCGTCAATCGCATTCTAGCCAGCTCCCATCCCGCCGACGAGGACGAGCGCCGCGGCGATCCGCGGTGGCCCTTTTTCGGGCCCGTGACGATCACGCTCGATCAAGAATCGTTCCCCCAGTTTTCCGCCTTCGCGCGGGATATTTCCCACTTGGGGGTCGGTCTGCTGCATATCATGCCGCTGGAACGCGGCGAAGTTGTCGTCACCGTCCGCGGCGAGCAAGGACAGGCGCCGGTCGCCTTGCGCACCCAGATCATGTGGTGCAAAGACTGCGGCGAAGGCTGGTATATCAGCGGCGGCCGGTTTATCGACGTCATCCCATAGCGAACGCCTAGCGTCGCACCGCGGGCGCGCGTTGCCACGGCGGCAACGCGCTGTTGGCCGTCCTTGTCGGTTTGATCCTAACCGAGGACGTCCGAGCCGGCGCCGAAGAGTCCTCAGCGGTCTGTCCGGCCGAAGCGCTGCGCTGCGGAGGCTGCGCGATGAGTTCCATCCGCGGCAACGGCGGAGTTTCCGCGGCGTCTGCTTCGGACCTGCGCGGAGCCTCAGCGGTCGTCTGCGCCAGCGGCTCGCCGGCGGCGAACGTTTCCATCGGCTCGCAGTCCGGACACGGCACGGCGCCATGCATGGACGCCTGAGCGCCTGCATGCCGCTTGGCAAAGTGACGCTGTTTGGCGGCGGTCAAATACGGATTGAACCGTTTGCAGCCGTGAATCAACCAAGGGTTGTGCCCCAACAAGCGTTTGTACCAGTCGGCCCCCAGATACGCGCCGCTCGGGTAATACGGGCATAGATGGACGTAATGCCGCGGCGGATAATAAATTCGATCAGGATACGGCACGCGGAACGGCTGGGGCGTCATCATGTACGAGAGCCCGGCAGGATAAGGCGAAGACGGAATTCCGCTGCCGCGCAGCATCTGTTCGCTTTGCAGGGGATCTTCAGAAGGGGCCGTTTCCGTTGACTGGCGCAGCGTTTCGGCGGGCAAGCTTTCCGCCTCGCCCTGCTGCTGCACGCTTGGTACGGATTGGACGACCGGGGCTGACTGGGCCGCACGCCTGGCGGCAAAACGTAACGCGGGGGCAGGCGTGCGATCCTTGGCGTGTGCCGCCGGGAGGCCGAAAGCTAACAGGATGGCGGCCATGGCGCTGATCAGGTATTTCATCGGCGTTCCCTTCTTACTGGCGTGGCGCGTGGCCCGTCTGCATTGGGCAAGGCATTCTCCAGGCGAAACTCGCGGCGCCGTGGAAAATGCGAGTTTGCGGCTACCGGGCGATCTTCTTTCTTCCTAAACGATCGACCCGTCGAAAGCGGAAAATATGAACAATCTCCGACGACCCGCAGACTCGCCTCAGTCAGGCCAGTTTCGCTAGTTTGAAGTTCCGGAGCCGGTTTGCCTATTTCCAGGATCGCTGGAGAACCAACCGCAGGGAGAACTAACCGCCATAGAGGCGCGTCGGTGCGCCAATCTCGACCACATCCACCAAGGCGACGTAACCGCAAACTCGCGGAATAGGGAAGCGCGTCGGCAAGAGAGAAGCTTGCTGGATCAAGAAGTGCGCGGTCTGCGGGCGATTTCGATCAGTTCACCGCCGCCTTGTGCAAGCAAGTCAGCGGCAACCGCCTGGCCAACCTCGCCCGCATCGCCCAATTCTCCCTCGGCTTCCGCCAGCAGGCGTTTGGCGCCGTCGGGGCTAAGCACCGCTCCGCTCAGCCGCAGACGTCCCGACTCAACCCTTCCGAAGGCGCCGATTGGCGCCAGGCAACCCCCGCGCATCGCCGCCAAAAAGGCGCGCTCCGCCAGCACCGCGGCATGCGTTTCCGGATGGTCAAGCTGAGCCAAGGCCGCCAGCACCTGTTCATCGTCGACGCGGGCCTCCAGCCCCAAGGCGCCTTGCCCGACGGCCGGAAGCATCAGCGATTTGGGCAATACCTGCGTGATTTCACCGGCCAATCCGAGGCGCTCTAACCCCGCTTCGGCCAGGATTAAGGCGTCGTACTGCCCCTCGGACAGCTTGCGCAGCCTCGTTTCGACATTGCCGCGACCGTCCTGCATCCTTAAGTCGGGCCGGGCATGCCACAGTTGCGTTCGGCGGCGCAGGCTGCCGGTGCCGATCACGGCGCCTTGCGGCAGTTCTTCCCAGGCGCTCGCCTTACGACTAA
>DASZUP010000321.1:0-7358 GCA_035547635.1 Pirellulales bacterium | reverse complement strand
CGTCGACCAGGTCCACAATCTTGTGCTTGTCGCGCGCGGCGATCGCCTTCTTCAGTGCCTCCAGGACCTGCTTGCGGCGCACCGCCAAGTGATGGGCCCGGCGCCATGGTTCGGCATCGAGGCAACTGTCGAATAGTTCCGCGTTCCAGGCGGACAACAACCGCGGATCAATTTGCGGCGCCTGGCTGGCGGGGTATTGTTCAGGAAGCTGTTCGAGCGCCTGCAGCGCCGGAGCGCGCCTGCGGGCCAAATGCAGCCGGTCTCGTTCGGCGGACGACGCGAGCGACTCGCCCTCGAGCTTCGCGAGCTTTTCCCCAACCGCTGCGATGGCCCGATCCGATGCCGGCTCGGCGAGCGCCGCCCGCAACTTTTCCAGCAATTCCAGCCGCTCGCGCGCCAGTTGCACGCGCGAACGCAAATCGTACTCGTAATCTGCGGGCAAGGCGCCGGCCGTTCCCGTCAGCTCTTCCTCGCCCGGCGCCGTCGGCTCCGCCCCGGCGATGCGTTTGAGGCGCCGTAAAATCTCCAGACGCTGCCGCGCGGCGAGCATCCGCGGACGTTCGCGCTCGGCCAGGTTCCAGCCGACAAAGAGCGATTCGTTCCAGGCCTGCGCCAGTTGCTCATCGGCAAGTTGGCCGGGCTTGCCGTGGGCCTGCAGAAAGGCCGTCCACGCGCGGTGTCGCTTGAGCAGCTTCTCGATCTTCGGCCGTTCCGGCTCGATCTCGGGATGACCGCCCAGGCTGACAAGCTTGTTCCAGGCCAGCGTCAACGCGCCGGCGTCGCAGGCCGGCTGGCGGATCAGCGTGAGCAGAGTGTCGCAGGCCTGGTTCTTTTCCCGCCACAGGCGCACTTCCGGTTCAAACTTCGCCGCGCTGGCGCGGCCCGTCAGCAGCGTTCGGTGCTGCTCCCAGACGGCGACCAGGCGTCGCCACGACTGCTGGCGCCGCGCGTCATCCAGTTGGCTCAGCAGCGGCAACACGCGGGCGGCGTCTTTGGCGATGGCCGCCGCGGCGCGCGCCTTGGGATAATCGTTGAAGAATTGCGGTTGGTACAGCCGCTGCATCGCGGCCTCGTCGCCCGCTTCGACGGCTCGCTGCAGCTCGGTCAAGCGCGTGATGCGCTGTTGGGCTTCGCGCAAACGCGGCTCGAGCGCGGCCGGCGCCTCGGATGGCCGCTTCTTGGCACGCGTGAGCATGTCGATCGCGGCGTCGAAGTCGCGGGCGTTGAGCAACTGTTCGACGCTCGAGAATGAGAACAGCAGATCTTCCAGCCGCGGCGTCTGGTCCAGGGAGAGTTGCCGCAACTCGACCAAATGCCGGCAGAGCCGTCCGACTTCGGCGTCGGGCGAGCTGTTCAGCGTCTTGAGCAGCGGCGAGCGATTCGGTTCGTCCAGATCCTCGCGGCGGAACAGCAGCTTGTCGTACTGCGGCTCTTCGATGTAGGCGTTCCACAGCTTCGGCGCCGCGGCCAGGGCTTTCAGCGCCGTGAGAATGAACAGCGCCGAATAGTGATCCAACTCCAGCGACAGCGGCGTATCGTGGTTGCGGGCCGGATGCTGGTACGGCTCGACGCCGATTTCCAGGTTCTTGCGACCCACCAGCGCCGGCACGCACATGCAGTCGTAGTCGACCAGTTTCAACTCGCCCTGGTCGGTGACCATCACGTTGGCGTGCTGCAAGTCTCCGTGAGCGATGCGCGCCGCCGAGAGCTGCCCGCAGAGATCAACCCAGCGGTCCGCCGCGCGGGCGAGCGCCTTGCCGTTTCTGTCCAGGCATTGCCGGCGAACCCACTTGAACAGCGTTTCGCCGGGCACCCACTCCATGGTCACCAGCGGATAAAACTTGCCGTCGCTGGCGGAGCGGATGCCGTTGTCGAAGTACCGGAAGCCGACCAGGGGGGCCACGCTGCGCTGCTTCAGGTATTCCGCGATGGCCTGGTAACGCTCGCGGCGCTCCGCTGCGGCGCTGGTAAAGACGCGGATGGCTAGCGAACCGCCGCCGTTGAGCAACTTGCCCTGGTAAACGGTGGCAAAGGCGCCCGACCAGGCCCGCGGCTGATTCAAACGGTCCTTGGCGATGGCAAGTTGCTTCAGTTCGACATCGCGGAACGCGATGCGCGGGTTTTGCAGCACCGTGCTGAAGTGTGAAGCCAAAGGCCAGGATTTGGCGGCGGTCATCGAAGCGCGTCTCGGCGTCCTATTTCAGTACCGGATAGCCGTTCATGTGCAGCAGCCACAGCAGCGGATCGAGCAGGCCGACCGGCGCAATTGTGCGCCGGCTCAGATCGTGCTCGCCCGCTCCCTCCAATCCGACCGGCGTGAGCGGAAAAAACATATACCGCCCGCCGAACAGGTCGTCGATCTGCCGTTCGATCTGCCAGCCGGGCCAGACGGTATCGCGCAGCCGGGCCATCAGCCGCGAGCGCGCCGCGATGCTCCGCTGGCTCATGTCCCAGCCGACTTTGCCGAGGTCGCGATAAAAATGATCGATCACTCCGCCGCCGTCGGGATCGGCGTACGGCTCATCGACCATCAGGTCGATTTTCGAAACGCACAGCGCCACCGGAATGTGGACCTGCTTGCCGGCCTTCAGCCCCTTGATGCGGCGCAGATCCTCGCGGAAGCCGGCCAGCGCTTGCGATTGCGTCTCGCTCGGCTCCGTCGGGTCGAGAAAAAAGAAGAAGCCGTCGCCGTCCAGGGCCCGCTGGCGCTGGCGGTCTTCAATCGTCTGGCTGCGGATCACCTCGCCTGAGTAGTCGAAAATGTTCACCAGGATGTTCGAAGCGCCGAACCGGTCGCGGTCCAGAAAGTTGAAGACCAGCGGATGAGGAATGCGGCCGACCTGGGTGGCCATGGGCCCCATCTTCTTGTTCAGGATCTCGTCGACCACCAGGTCGAATTCGTCGGAACTGCCCGACTTGATCCGCTCGAATTGTACGAGCTCGGGATAGTTGCCCCGATTCAACTCGCGATACACCATCGCCAGCCAGTGGGTCTTGCCGGCCTGGGGAATGCCGAGCGTGGGGAAGCAGAGCTTGGCGATCTCGCGATACATGGACATGAACGTGAACTCGCACTCCTCGTACGGCTGCTCGGAGATCACGTTCTTGCAGCGCACCATGTCGAGCGCAATATGGCCGCCGGCAGTCGCGCCGCCAAGATCCGAGGCGCTGAGCGGCTCGAACGTGCCTTCCCCCAAGCACAGCGGGCAGGTGTTGCGGGTCTTCTCCAGCCGGCGTTTCACGCCGCGGCGAAACAGGGCGCCGCCGCCCGCGGCCAGCCCCAACAGGCTCAACCCCAGTCCGCCGCGGATCCACTGCTTGCGCCGGCGGTAAGCGTCGTACTGCTGAGCGTTGGCGGCCACGTCGCTTTCGAGCGCTTCGAGCGCCTTGAGATCCGTCTCCATCTGCTGCGCCGCGCCCGCCTCGACGGCCAGATTGGCGGCCAGCGTCTGGAGCGTCTGGCGAGATTGACGCCACTGGTCCCAAAGGGCCGACTTGGGCTCGTGTTCCGTTTGTCGCCGTTGCCAATCGGCAACGACGCGCTCGTATTCGTCATCGACTTCCGCCTGACGTCGTTCAAGCTCGGCGCGCTCGGCGGCGGCGTTCCGGTTCAATTCGGCCAACTGTTCGCGCGTGTCGACTTCGTTGATCGAGCCCGCCTTGAGCAGCCAGTGATAGACCCGATCTCCGAACACAAACGTCGTGACGGTGACCGTCGCCAGCACTAAGGCCAGCATGCCAAGCACGTTTGACAGTCCCATGGCCCGAGCGCGGCCGCCGTTCAACCGGCGCCGGACTTCGTGCCGGCGTTCGTGCGCCGCCGCCGCCACCACTGTGCCGACGGCGATCAGGCCGCAGAGCCAGAACCAGCGATTGTCGACGCTGAGCAGCGAGGCGAGTTGCCCGGCAATGAACTTGTTGGCCTTGACGTCGAACAGTTCCAGGCGGCGCGCGTATTCGGCGGCGCGGACGCTGCGCCAACGATCGATGATCTCCCGGCGCCGGTCCGCGGATTCTTCGGCGGCCGCTTCCAATGCAGCCAGGGCCGGCTGATTGCTTTCCTCGAGCAACGCGGTCATCGCCCGGCGCGTTTCAGCGTCGAAGTTCGCGAAGCTCTGCGTTACGCTGCGGTTGCTCAGTCCGGCGGCCCCGGAGAGGCGTTCGATCTCCGCCTTGCGGAACGCCTGCCGGGCTTCGAGCTGCCAGGCGGCGACGAGATCGTCGACGTATTGAGCGGCCATTCCGCCCGCCTCGGTCCGTTCGTCGACCGCGCCGCTCGGCGCTGCACTGGCCGTTCGTGGTGCGACCGACGGCGAGAGGCACGTGATGACTGCCAGGCATGCCAATCGGAATGCCTGGCGACGCGAACCCAGCGCTCGTCCGCCCCCTTCAGGCATCGGTTCCAACGGCATGAGATATTCCGGAAGTGAGACTTTTCGCACTTCTTGCACGATACTCCTCCAGGGGCAGCATGTCAAAACGCAGCAAGCGTTTAGGAAACACGGCGGCGGCACAATCGGGATCGCTGGCGCGACTGACTCTGACGGCGCGGTTCAGGACGCATTTCCAACCAGTCTTGGCCCCCGGAAGCGTTATCGGAGCTCGCGCTGCAGACTGCGCGGCAAGGCAGAACCGCCCGGTCGAACGCATGCTAAAGTACCTAAGTTGGGGCGCCCCCATTGCGCCCGCTGTTTTCGGGTTGGCTTGCGGATCGGGACGTGGCAGACAAACTCCAATTCGTGCCGGTGGCTCTCGATTCATTGCGGCCCAATACGGCCCTGGAATTCGATCTCTATCTGCGCAGCGATCCGCGGCAGCCCGTCGTGCTGTTCCGCGAGCAGAATTACCCGCTCGAAGAACGGGACGTGCGGTCGCTGAGCGAAAGCGGCATCGATTCGCTCTACATTTCGGCCCAGCAGGCCGAATCCTTCGAGCGCTACGTTCGCGAGACCGTGATCGGGGATGAGACGATTCCGGTTTCTGATCGTTACAAGATCCTGCGCGACGTCTCGCGAGCCAGCTTTCTCGGCGCGTTCAACTCAGACTGTCCCGACCGCATGGTGGAGCAGGCGCAATCGCTGGCCGGCGAGCTCGTGGAGCTGATCTGCGACGACGACTTGATCGTCGCCGATCTGTTCCGCGTCATGCAGCACGATTATTGCACGTACACGCACCTGACAAACGTTTGCGCCTATGGCACCGCGCTGGCCGCCGCCGTCGGCATTGCGGATCGAACGGCGCTGGCGGCCATCGCCGCGGGCGCGCTGCTGCACGATATCGGCAAACGCAAGGTTCCCCAGGTCATCTTGAACAAGCCCGGCACATTGACTGCCGAAGAGACCAAAATCGTCAGACGTCACCCGCAAGACGGCTTCGACGAACTTGCTCGGCGAGGCGATCTGGGCTGGGGGCAATTGATGATGGTCTACCAGCACCATGAGCGCCCCGACGGCCGAGGCTATCCCGTCGGAATCGAGCTGGACGAGATCCACCCTTGGGCGCAAATCTGCACCGTCGTCGACGTGTTCGACGCATTGACGTGTCATCGTCCGTACCGCAGACCGATGCCGGCTCGCGAGGCGCTGGCGTACCTCGAGCGAAATGCCGGCAGACAATTCAACCCGGAGTTGGTGCAATGTTGGATCGAGGCCATGAGTCGACGCAGCTAGCCAACTGGTTGGCGAGCCGCCCTTGCCGCGTGGAACTGCCGGAAGCGTGGGACGACTACTTCGACCGCGCGGGGCCGATTCCCTCGTTTCCCGGCGACAACCGTCGTTTTCCTCGCTACTACATCCGCGGGCGCGCCGCGATGGCCATCATCGACGCGCTGCCCGGCAAGCCGCGAGACGAGAGCTGGCACGGCGTCTACACCAAGGAAATCTCGCGGGAAGGGTTGCGTTTCTTGCACAGCGAACAACTCTTTCCGCGCGAAAAGTTGCAGATCATCATGCCGGACGGACAAACTCGCATCGTCGAGGTGGCGCGCTGCCGCCGTGTGCAGCCGGCCTGCTACGACGTGAAGACCCGCTTTGCGCCGGAAGCTCGGACGACTTGAGACGTCGTTCTCTGGTTTGACTACTGCTCGATCCAGTAGTCGAACACCAGCACCTTCTCGCGGCAATCGCGGACGACGTTGACATACTCCAGGTGCGCCGGGTGCTTGAGGTAGGCGTCTCGACCCTGCTCGTCGCGAAACGTCACGACAAAGCAGTGCGTGAAGCCTTCCGACTTGCCCTCCTGGCTGATGTTCTTGCCGCGTTCAAAGCCGATGATCGCCTCGATCTTCTTCGGCAGAGCGGCGAACGTATCGATGACTTGCTGCAGTTGCGAGTCGGATAACTCCGGCTTGAACTTGTACAGCACGACGTGCTTCAACGCCTTGTGCGTCGGTTCGGCCGCAGTCGTTTGCGTCGTTCTGGTCATTGTCCAAGCGGCTCCCAAGATCAAACATGCCGTCAAAGCGTAACCTGACAACTTCATGAAACTCTCCTGGTGATTTTGTCTTTCGTCAATCTGCGACATTCTATCGCGCAGTGCGGCGGCATGCAGAAAAACTTGCAGCGGCCGATTTTCCTCGGCCCGACTCGCTACGCCAGGATCGGCTTCAAAACATGGCCGTGTACGTCGGTCAGCCGACGCTCGATGCCGTTGTGATAAAAGCTCAGCCGCTCGTGATCGAGCCCCAGAATGTGCAGAATGGTGGCGTGCAGGTCGTAGATCGTGGTCACGTTCTCCACGGCCTTGTGTCCGAACTCGTCGGTGGCGCCGTAAGTCAAGGGCGCCTTTACTCCGGCCCCGGCCAGCCACACGGTGAAGCCTTGCGGATTGTGGTCGCGGCCGTTGGCCCCTTTTTGGAAGGTCGGCATGCGGCCGAACTCCGTGACGAAGACGACCAGCGTGTCGTTCAACAGCCCGCGCTGACGCAGATCTTTCAACAGCGCGGCGAGCGGCTGATCCAGGATCGGCCCGTGAATGTCGTATTGCTGTTTGAGCTTCTTGTGCCCGTCCCAGTTGCCCACGCCTTCGCCCATGGCGTACGAGCCGTTGAACAACTGCACGAAGCGCACGCCGCGCTCCAGCAGACGCCGGGCCAGCAAACAGTTGCGGGCGAAGCCGGCCTTGTTCGCGTTGGCGTCTTCGGCGCCGTATTGCTTGAGCGTGTCGGCCGACTCTTCGTCGACCGCCGAAACGCTGGCGGCCGCCAACTGCATCTTGGCGGCCATCTCATAGCTGGCAATGCGGCCGGCAAGCTCCGTATCGCCGGGATGTTCCGCCAGGTGCCGATCGTTGAGCAGCTTCAGGAAATCTCGCGTCGCCCGCTCGGCCGGTTCGCTCACGGCATCGGGTAGCGCAAGGTT
>DASZUP010000320.1:0-4549 GCA_035547635.1 Pirellulales bacterium | reverse complement strand
TCATCGTGCATTGCTCCGCGTGGTCTTGGGGGGCCGCAAATGATTATGATACTATATCATATTACTAGGGACGTTGTCAATACGGGCGGCGCCCAGCGCAGCGACTGGGGCGGGTTTCGGCGTAGCTCGGAACTTGTTCCGCGCCGGGCAAACGGCACGATACGCACGTCGAACGCCCACGACTTCGGACGGAACAAGTTCCGTGCTACGCCGCAGCTACCAATCGCGCCGCGCAGGCACTATCGTGGGGCCATGCAAGACGACGCGAAACCGCTGGACGACGGGCCGCACGACGGCCGAAAGGAAAACGCAGCGCAGACGGGATTGCCCGCCTGGGGCGTTGCCGAGTTGCCGGAACCGCTGCCTTTCTCGTTGCGAAACGTGTTCCGCACGATCGGACCCGGGGCGATCTTGCTGGCCGCATCGGTCGGCGGAGGAGAGTGGCTGGCCGGGCCGGCGATTGCCGTGCAGCACGGCGTCGGCATCTTATGGATTGCCACGATCGGAATCCTGCTGCAATTGCTGTTCAACCTGGAGGCGATTCGCTACACGCTCTACACGGGCGAACCGATTTTGAGCGGCATTCTCAGGCTGAAGCCCGGCTCGCGCTTTTGGGCGCCGATCTACGTGGCGTTGACCATCGCCCAACTTGGGCTGCCCGCATTGGCGGCCGCCTGTGCAACGATGCTCTTCGCGGCGTTCACCGGTCACATGCCCGGCGGGTCGGATTCAGGCGCGCTGGCCTACGTGACCTGGGGCGTGATGGCCTTTGTGCTGCTGTTGCTGCTGTTCGGCGGCACGATCGAGCGGATGCTCGAGTACGTCTCGTGGGCCATGATCGCCTACATCTTCACGTTCTTGATCACGGTCAATATCGCCTTCGTGCCGTTCGATCACTCGTTGCAAACCGTCGGCGGCTTCTTTCAGTTCGGTCATCTCGCGCCCGACGTCAATTTGCTGCTGTTGGCGACCTTGGCCACCACCGCCGGCTCAGGCGGCATCGGCAACCTGGCGATCACCAATTGGATTCGCGATAAGGGCATGGGCATGGGAAGTACGGTGGGCGCTATCAGCAGCGCGGTTGGTTCGCGGCACGTGCAGCTCTCGCACGTTGGCAACGTATTCCCCGTCACTGCCGAGAACCTGCGTCGCTGGCGGCTATGGTGGAAGTACGTGACGGCCGATCAGGTCTGGCTCTGGGGCCTCGGCTGTTTTGTCGGCATGTTCCTGAACGTCAACCTGGCCACGGCCATCATTCCTGCAGGGACGGACCTGGACAAGGTCGGCGCCGGCGCCTTCCAGGCGCAATACATGCGAGATCACCTGTGGAGCGGGTTGTGGTTCCTGGGCCTGCTCAACGGATTCTGGATTCTGCTCTCCACGCACCTCGGCAATACGGACGTGCTGGTGCGAGTCGTGACCGACACTCTATGGACCGCCAGTCGGCGCGTGCGCCGCTGGCGCGGCGGCAATATCAGCCTGCTTTACTATGGGCTGTTGCTGGTCTTCACCGCAGGCGGGTTGATTGCCGTCCGATTCGGCACCGCCATGCAGTTGTTCAAGGTGCTGGGTACGGTCGCGGGCCTGGTGCTGGCGGTTGCCGCCTTGCAAGTGCTGCGCGTCAACACGACGCTGTTGCCGCCCGAGCTGCGGCCGCCCTGGTGGCGCCGAGCCGCCCTGGTGCTGTGCGCGTTGTTTTACGGCGCGCTCTGTACCGTGGTGGTTTGGGACCAGGTGCAGGAGGCGATGAAGAATTGAGTCAACAAAAAAACCCGACGTGAGGCGGGGCAGGTACCTCACATCGGGCGGGTGTCAGGTTGCCCTGACGAAGGTTATTTTAGCGACAGGTTAGACCACTGCAAGCCGCTCGTGAAAAAATGGCGGACCGCCTTGCTAAGGATTAGGCGTATCGACGTGCCAGGGGGGCCCCGGCACGATTTGCCATCGCAAGAGGCCCCATGGCGCCTGGCGGTAATCGCCCGTTCTTGTCCACCAGGCGCTCGTGGCGGCGTAGAAGCTGCGCCGGCCGCCGGTCAGGCGAGGGCAAGCCTTCGAGGGGGGTGCATGAAAAAGTCCCGATGGACCAGGGGGGCATAGTCCATCGGGACCGAAGGCGGGCTCAAGACCGTGCTCGAGCCGCGGGCGGCACAATATCAAAACGCCGAAACCATGCAAGGCGACTTTGTTAGCTCCGCGTTAAATCTTCCTGGCCGTCCAAGGGCCCCGGCCCCTTGCCAGTCAGCGCTGTCCCGGGCCTCAAACCTTGCGAGCGGCAGGGCCGCCAGCCCTGGCCGGATTCGGATTGCGCAAATAATTCAGGCGATCTGTGCATCGTATCCATGGCGCCTGTCCGCGCTGTTTTCAATCACTCTTTCTGGAGCCGTCTCATGAAGTTTATTTCCCGCATTTTGTTTGGGGCGTCGGTGGCGTGTTTCGTAGCTTCCGCGTTGCTGGGGGCTGCCGTGCAGGCGGCGCCGAAGGCCGGAAAAAAGGGGAAGAAAGTGCAGGCCACGCCGGCCGCCTTCAAGCTCCCGGATGCGATTACTCTGACCGCCGAGCAGCAGGCCAAAGTGGATGAACTAAAGACCGAGTATGCGGGCAAGCTGCAGGATGCCATGAAGAAGGTCAACGATATCTATACGCCCGAACAGCGGAAGGCGCTGCGAGAAGCTCGCAAGACGGCCGCCGCCGAAGGCAAGAAAGGCAAACAGCTCAAGCAGGCCGTCGATGCCGCCGTAGAGATCTCCGCTGACCAGAAGCAGACCCTGGCCGATGCGCAAAAAGAACTGGCCAGTCTGCAGAAAGAAGTGCGAGAGAAGGTCGTCGCGCTGCTGACCGACGAGCAAAAGCAACACATCAAGGTCAAAGGCAAGGGGAAGGGCAAAGGCAAAAACGCGGCCTAGACCGAGATTTGCCGCACCGGCGGTCCCGGTCTATTCGAGCGAACGTTAATTAGAGAATTCACGCTCCCCCTCTGGCGTGATGTCCCCGGCCTAGCGCGGAACTCGCCGCGCGGGGCCGGGGTCCGCTTTTGAAACGCCGCGCCGGGATTGCAGTCGGGCGCCCTGCGACGCGTTGCGAGCCCAACGCTCGCCGCCGGCTGCCCCCTCGGCGCTCTGGCCGCCGCCGGGCGAGTTCCGTATGCTGGAAGGTCAAAGCCGCAATGGCGCCCTGTGCGCCGCCGCCGGCTTCCTGCCGAGGCTGGTCATCGATCGGCCGGCCCGATTTTCCCGACGTGGAACAGCAAGCGACTCGCCTTGACGGACACAGAAGAACGCTCGGCCCTGGCCGCATTTCGCTGGCCGGACTTCCGCTACTTGATTGTGGCGACCGCCTGCGCCACCACTGCCAGCCGGGCGCTGGCCGTGGTGCTGGGGTACGAAGTCTATGCGTTGACGAATAACCCCTTGGCGCTGGGCGGGTTGGGGCTGGTCGAAGCCTTGCCGTCCATCTCGCTGGCTTTGTACGGCGGCCACGTCGCCGACCGTCACGATCGCCGCTTGATCTTGTGCGTCACGCTGTTGGCCTTGACCTTGTGCGGCTTTGCGCTGGCGCTGGTCAGCGCGTTCAGTTCGGGCCGCGCCCAGTTGGCGGTGCTGTACACAGTGGCGTTTGTGGCCGGTATCGCCCGCGGTTTTTCAGAACCGGCGGCCAGCGCGCTGGAGGCTCAGGTCGTTCCGCGTAGTTTGCTGATCAATTGCGCGACGCTGATGGCCAGTTGCTGGCTGATGGCGGGCGTGCTGGGGCCTTTGGCGGGCGGAACCGCGTTTGCCGCCGTTGGAGGATCCTGGACTTATCTCAGCATTGCCTCGCTGTATGCGATTGCCTTCACGGCGGCCCTGCGCATCGAACCGAAACCCGCGCCGCCGCCGCCCGAAGAGGAGTCTATCTGGCAAAGCGTGTCCACCGGCGTGCGCTACGTGCTGGGCGATCAGGTGCTGCTGGGTTCGATGGCGCTGGACCTGTTCGCCGTGCTGTTCGGCGGCGCCATTGCCTTGCTGCCCGTATTTGCCAAGGACATTCTGACCGTGGGGCCGATCGGCCTGGGCGTGCTGAATGCAGCGCCAACCACCGGAGCCCTGTTGACCATGCTCTGGGCGACGCGGCATCCGCCGGTGCGCCATGCCGGCCGCAACTTGTTCTTTTCCGTGGCGGCGTTTGGCGTGGCGATGCTGGTCTTCGCGTTCTCGAAATCGATCTATCTTTCCGTCATCGCGTTGTTCTTCAGCGGCGTGTTTGATGGCGTCAGCGTGGTCATTCGCCGGGCAATCCTGCGGCTGATGTCGCCCGATCACCTGCGCGGGCGGATTGCCGCCGTAAGCATGATCTTCATCGGTTCGTCCAACGAGTTAGGCGCTTTTGAAAGCGGGGTTGCCGCGGCGGCGCTGGGGGCCGTGCGCAGCGTCTGGATCGGCGCCACGTTCACGTTGACGGTCGTCGCCGGCGCCGCGGTCTTTGCTCCCAAGTTGCGGCGGCTCAGTCTCGATCCCGATTCGGTCGCCGAGCACAATGCGGAAGCAGGCGCCGAACTTGAAACGGCCGTGGAAGC
>DASZUP010000319.1:0-2727 GCA_035547635.1 Pirellulales bacterium | reverse complement strand
CGGCCGGTTCGCTCACCGCATCGGGTCGCGCAAGGTTCGGAATCGGCTTTCCGGCGTTGAAAGCCGTGCCTTGAAAGGCCGCAGGCAGAAACGTCGAGTTCCAGTGATTGGGCCCCACCTGCGGCACGCCGCGCGGATCGGGAATCGCCACGAAGGCCGGCAGGTCGCTGCACTGCGAGCCCAGCGCATAAGTCACCCAACAGCCGATGCCCGGGAAACCGTCCAGCGTGTAGCCGGTGCTCATCTGGTTCTCGGCCGGTCCGTGCGTGTTGGATTTGGCCGTCATCGAATGGATAAAACACATCTCGTCGGCCAGTTCGGCCAGGTTCGGCAGCAACTCGCTGACCATCTTGCCGCTTTGGCCGCGGGGCTTGAACGGCCACAGCGGCTTGATCAAATTGCCGTTCTCGCCTTGAAACGTCACCAGCTTGCCGCTGGGCAGCGGCGTATCGTGCCGGCGCACCAGCTCGCTCTTGTAGTCGAACGTGTCGACGTGGCTCAAGGCGCCGGAGCAGAAGACCATCAGCACGCGGTTGGCCCGCGGAGCGAAGTGCGGTTGGCGCGGCGCATAGGGGCGGGCCGGATCAATCTGTGGACGGAGCGGTTTCATGCCGTCGGCCAGCGCGCCCGATTCGGCCAGCAGCGTCGCCAGAGCGATGCCTCCCAGCCCCGTCCCGGTTAGCTGCAGGAAGTTGCGGCGATCGAGCAGCCGTCGTCCGGCGTGAGAAAGATCGTGGTTCTGCATGGCAATAGGCTTTCGCGGCGGACAGGGACGATCAGTAAAGCATCACGAACTCGTTGGCGTTCAGCAGAGCCCGACAGAAAACGGGCAGGCCATACTGCTCGATCAGACGCGACGAGGCGGCGAGTTCTTCGCCGTCAGGCTCTCGGCCGAAGCAGAGCAGGAACGCACGCTGCACCTGCGCTTCGGCGCCGGCGCCCGCGTCTTGTTGCAGCCGCTCGGCAAAGAAACCGGCTTGCTGCAGCAAGAACGGACTGTTGAGCAGGTTGAAGGCTTGCAGCGGCGTGGTCGACGTGTTGCGCCGCGGGGCGATCTGCCCAGCGTCGGGGCAGTCGAAGGCGCCAAACGTGTCGTCCAATTGCATCCGCGGCTTGTTCTGGTAGATCATGCGGCGGAACGTGTCGGGGCCGAATTCGCGTTTGGGCGTATAGACCTTCACGTAGTTCTTGTTGGGCTCGAACAGATCGAAGCCAGGGCCGCCCGCCTTGAAATCCAGTTTGCCGCTGATGGAGAGAATCGCATCGCGGATGGCCTCGGCTTCCAACCTTCGCGGCGGAAACCGCCACAACAGTCTCGCTTGAGCGTCTTTCGCCAACCCCGCGGCCGACGATTGGCTCGACTGCCGATACGTGGACGAGAGCAGAATCAGACGATGAATGTGCTTCAGCGACCACGCCGGCGCCTTTCCATCGCTCGGCGTCATAAGCTCGCTCGCCAGCCAGTCGAGCAACTGCGGATGGCTCGGCCGGGCGCCGTTGACCCCAAAGTCGCTCGGCGTTGTCACGATCCCTTGGCCGAAATGATAGTGCCAGAGGCGGTTGACCATCACCCGCGCCGTCAGCGCGTTGTCGGGCGAGGCGATCCAGCGAGCTAAGGCCAGGCGTCGCTCTTGTTCCGGCGCCTCGGGCGCCAGTCGGCCACCGCCGAATTCCGTCAGACCGCCGGGCGCTACTTCCTCTCGCGGCTGCATCGGATCGCCGCGGTGCAGCCGGAAAGTCTTCGGCGGCGAGACAAACACGCCGGCATACGCCTTCTTTTCGGCCGAGGCCAGTTGCGAGATCTGCTTTTCGATCTCGTCGCGCTGCCGGCTGAGCGTTTCCAGTTCTGCGACTTCATTGGGCGAAAGACCGGTGGCAACTTCAATCGCGGCGGGCTTGTGCGGGTAATGAAAGTCGAGCCGATCGGACGAGGCCGCAACCGTTTGCCAATTCTGGCCGTCCAGAGAAGTCTTGATCTCGTACTGCGTCGCTAACCGGTCTTCGTAGCGAGGCCGGCTGTCCCGGTCGCGGCTCCAGACGACGCGATCGATTTCAACCGCTTCGGGAAATTCCAACTCCACCCAGCCCTTGCCCGGCTGGTTGGAGATCCAACTGTGGGCGTTACCGTAACGGCCGTCGTTGACGTGTTGCGGCTGGTGAATGGCGTGGCCGGGGAGCGTTCCGGATACGCGGAGCTTCGTCCCCGCCGTCGCCAGCGCGACATTCCGCGGCGGCGTTTGGGTAGAAAAGACTTCTAACTCGTCCAGGCAAGGCTGAATGCCCGAATCGGTGGCGGTGATTTCAAACCGCAGCCGGCGAGCTTTGACCGGAGCAAACCGATCGACGTTCTCGCCGCGATGCACTGCGGGCCGGAGAGCCGGGAACTCGGGACGAACTGCCGCTTGCTCCAGAACCTGCTCGAACACGACGGCATCGGCCGTGACCGGCGCCGTGGTGGCTCCCGCTTTGACCAAAAGTCGAGTCGTCGGCGTGAAGTCGCGCAGGCCAGCATCGTAAAAGCCGCTCCACAGCGGCTTGTCGATGAACGACTCTCCGGCGCCGTCGGCAAACGAGCGCTGATCGACGCGGGCAATTTCCTGCTGATCGTCGACCGTCGCTGGATTGCCGTCGGCGTCGAGCAGATAGGCGACGTCCTGGGCGTGCGTATGCCAGCCGCAGCCCCACGACAGCCAGACGCGCCATCGTCCGCTGATCCGCGGCGAATAG
>DASZUP010000318.1:0-3918 GCA_035547635.1 Pirellulales bacterium | reverse complement strand
CTGCCTGGTGGCGGTCGAGCGGCTGCTGCAGATCGGGATTTTCGATCCGAAGTGGGGCGGCGACCCGGTGTTGTTCCAGCACTTGTTCTGGTTCTATTCGCACCCGGCCGTGTACATCATGATTCTGCCCGGCATGGGCGTGATCAGCGAGATCATCCCCTGCTTTTGCCGCAAGCGCATCTTCGGTTACGCCTTCATCGGCTTTTCCAGCTTTGCGATCGCGGTCTTCAGCTTTCTGGTCTGGGGGCACCACATGTTCGTCGCCGGGCAGTCGGTCTATGCCGGCCTGGTGTTCTCGATCCTGAGTTACCTGGTCGCCATCCCCTCGGCCGTCAAGGTCTTTAACTGGACGGCTTCGCTCCATAAGGCGACGATCACCTTCGACACGCCCATGCTCTACGCCTTGGGCTTCGTCGGACTGTTCACCTCCGGCGGCCTGACCGGTTTGTTTCTGGCCTGCCTCGGCATCGACCAGCACGTTCACGACACCTACTTCGTCGTGGCCCACTTCCACTACATCATGGTGGGCGGCGCCGTGATGGCCTACCTGGGCGGCATCCATTTCTGGTGGCCGAAGATCACCGGCAAGATGTATCCCGAGGGCTGGGCCCGCTTCTCCGCCATCTTGATTTTCGTCGGCTTCAACCTGACTTTCTTTCCGCAATACATCCTGGGTTATCTGGGCATGCCGCGGCGTTACCACATCTATCCGGACGAGTTCCAGGTGCTAAACGTAATGTCTTCGGCCGGGGCCTCGATCCTGGCTGTCGGATATGCCTTTCCGTTGACCTACCTGCTCTGGTCGTTGCGGTACGGGCCGCCGGCGCCGCCCAATCCATGGCGCGCAACGGGACTGGAATGGACCACGCAATCTCCGCCGCCGACCGAAAACTTCGCCCAAGTGCCGGTCGTCTACGAAGAAGCTTACGATTACCAGCGCATGGACGCGCCGCTGCAAGAGGCCGACGCGCCTGCCGGCGACCAGGAGGCCGCCCATGTCTGACGCCGCCGCCACGCACGGTCCCGCAGCCGATGCCAGCCACGACCACGGCCATTCACCGGCGCTGCACCACCAGTTTGAAGACATCTCGCAACAGAGCGAAGCCGACGAGATGGGCATGTGGCTGTTTCTGGCCACGGAAATCATGTTTTTCGGAGGCATGTTTCTGGCCTACAGCCTCTACCGGCTGCAGGACGAGGCCGCCTTCGCCGCGGCCAGCCACCACATGGATCTGTTGTGGGGCACGATCAACACGGCCGTGCTGTTGTGTTCCAGCCTGACGATGGCCTTGGCGGTACACGCTGCGCAGAACTCGCAGCAAAAACTGCTCGAGCCGTTACTCGCGGCCACCATGGTCCTGGGCGCCGTGTTCCTCGGCATCAAAGGCTACGAGTATCACCACAAATACGTCGAAGGGCTGATGCCGCTGTTCGGGCTGCCGTTCCGTTATGACGGACCTTCGCCCGAGCACGCCGAGATGTTCTTCGGTCTCTACTTTTTGATGACCGGCGTTCACGCCTTTCACATGGTGATTGGACTCGGGCTGCTCGCCTGGCTGCTGAGCAAATCGCAGCGCGGCGGGCTGCTCGGCGACTTTGCGACTCCGGTTCACGTCGTCGGCCTGTACTGGCACTTCGTCGACATTGTGTGGGTCTTTCTGTTTCCATTCCTGTATCTGATCGGCGCGCATTTGTCATGAAGCCGCACGCACACATCCCCCATGCCTCCGTCGAAACGCTGATTGCGGTGTTCGTCGCCTTAATGGCGCTGTTGGGCGCGACCGTGGCCATGGCTGAGGTCGATCTGGGCGGGCCTTGGAACTTTGTCGTCGCCACCGTGATCGCATCCGTCAAGGCCGTGCTGATCGTGCTATTCTTCATGAACGTCCGCTACAGCACGCCGCTGGCCCGCCTGGTCGCCTTCGCGGGTTTTTTCTGGCTCGCCATCATGTTCGTGCTCAGCTTCGCCGACTACTGGACCCGCGGCTGGCTGGCCGTCCAAAGCTGGTAGCGGCTTGCCGGTCTTCGCCGACGTCATGCGAAACGTCAGAGCGCTCTTTCCGTCCGGCGCGATTCCTGAGGACTCTGAGGCGCGCTCGGAACAGGTCGAAGCCATCGATTCTGAGCGTCTCGAGGCCATCGAACAGCCTTTTTGGGATCGGTATCAGACGGATCGCCGGGAAATCCGTCGCAAGCTGTTCGAATATATTAGCCGCTGAGCTCGCGACCGGTCGCAGCCAAGGAAGAGATACCCCACCGGCCAGTTGCGGCCGTTTGACATTCAATCAGAACGGCGTGCTGCGCCCTTGGCCCGCTTCTTTTCCGTGTGATTATCTTATAACGAGGCTAAGCAGCATCGGGCAAAGTAACTGGGAGAACGGCCAATTGAATAAGTGGCAGCTAACGCGCGCGGCAAGGGCGATTGAGCGACCGTCTTTAGCCCGGATTGCGCACGGCCGACACCAACCCGAAGCGCAAGCGAGGGAACGATAAGGAGGTCGCGTCGAAAGCCCTCGCTCGCGCTTCGGGTTAGTGTGTTTTCCTGCAACTGATTGCCGTCCTTATGTTTGCGCTTCGCCTCGACCGTTCGGTGCGCAATCCGGGTTAGCAAAGGCGTGGTGCTGCAGTGCCCGCATCAACGGCTTGCGCGGCGCGTTCCTCCCGCTGCCGGCGAACCCCGTCACGGCGGCGAAAAGCCGACGACAATCAATTGCTCGCCGTCGGGCGTCCAACTCATGCCGAGGCTGTTGAAGGTCTCGTCCTGCCCGGCGACGAGTTGGGGCGGATCGTCGGAGTCGGGATCGACCTCGAACAGTTGCGACCGTTTCGTCTCCGGACGCCGGATGGACATCACCAGCCGATCGCCGCGCGGGTGCCAGGCGAAATCGGCCCACAGCCCCTTGCCCGACCACCGCTCCTTGAAACCGTTCTCGTCGCCGCCCGCATCGACCAGGGCCATCGCTTCCGTTCCGTCCTGCTTGGCGGCTTTAAAGCAGATCTGCGTGCTGTCGGGCGACCAGGTCATATTCCAGAATATTTGCCGATAGCCGTGGTTATCGGCCGAGAGCGTCTGCCGCACGGCGCCCGTCTCGACCTCGTAAGTCATGATCCTCGTGCCGTCATAATAGGCGATTCGCTTGCCGTCGGGCGACCATTGCCCTCCCCAGGCCGAGGCGACTTGCTTGTGCTCCTTTCCCTCGGCCGTCATGATCCACACGCCTGAGGATTGCCCTGAGCGCGAGCAGACCAGGAACTTGCCGTCCGGCGACCAGCTCGGCATCTGCCCCGAGCAAAGCTCGCGCGCGTTGGTCCCATCGAGCCCCACGACAAACAGCGTGGCTGGCCCGGCCTGCCGGTTGCCCGCCACTTGCCAGGCATCGAAGGCGAACTGTTTGCCGTCGGGCGAGACGGCCGGCGAGCCGCAGGCCGGATAGCCCTCGAGTTGAAACACTTTCCGCCAGCCGGTTCCATCGGCGTTGAGCGCGAAGAACATCTTCGGCGGCGTTTGGGCATTAGCAAAAGACGGACCCAGCCAGCCGGCCAGCGCGACGATGACGAGACAGTGTGAACGAAGCATGTCGGATCTCGCGAGTCTTTAAGGTTCGCCACGGACCGCAATTTGGGTATTGTAACAGGAAAAGCTGTGACTGGACAAAATCCCATGAACGACAACCATGCGGAGCGCGAGGCGCCCGCCCATAGCATTCGTCGTGATGCGATGAGTTTCGAGGGCACGCAAGATGAGGCGGTCGTCGAAGAATTCTACCTGGATCGCTTCGCCGAGCTGTTACGGCTCTACCTGATCTGCCAGTGTGATATTTGCGACGTAGTGCTGGAACTCGATGAGCTAGAGCATTTGCTGGACCGAGATAGGTGGCGATGGGGGCAGTTGGCCCGAGATCGGGCGATCGAGGCGGG
>DASZUP010000317.1:0-5870 GCA_035547635.1 Pirellulales bacterium | reverse complement strand
CATTCGCAATCAACTGACCGCCCGCTGGGCCCCGGTCGGCGGCGAAGGCGCCCGGGCAAGCTTCACGGCAGGGCCTGGCACGGTGGGCGATATTGATCGGGCCCATCTGCACCTGGCCGATGCGACGGTCGGGATCGTCGGGCTGGGGGCGATCGGTTCGGAGATCGCCCGACGTTCGTTGGCCTTCGGGCTGCGAGTCTTGGCCGTCGATCCGGTGCAGAAGACGGCGCCGGATGGCGTGACCGCGCTTTGGCCGCCGGCCCGGTTGCCTGACTTGCTGCTGGACAGCGACTTTGTCGTGGTGGCGGCGCCCCACACGCCGAACACTGAAAAGCTGTTCCGCCGCGAGCAATTCCGGCAGATGCGGCGGACGAGCTACTTCATCAACATCGGCCGCGGGGCGATCGTCGACCTGGCCGATCTGACGGCCGCCTTGGAAGCCGGGGAGATTGCCGGGGCGGCGCTCGACGTGTTCGAAATCGAGCCGTTGCCCGCGGACCATCCGCTCTGGAGGCTGCCCAACGTGATCCTCACGCCGCACGTGGCCGGCTATTCGCCGCGAATCGCCGAACGGCACTTGGGCGTGCTGCTGGACAACATCGGCCATTTCACTCGCGGCGAGCCGCTGAAGAACGTGGCGGACAAGAAACTCTGGTTCTGACGCCGAACGAAGAGCAACGCGAATGGGGAGCGCGACAAGCGATGTGGCGGAATCGGTGACGATTCCGGGCCCTGGGGCGACGGCGAGGAAACTCTCCCGCGGTTCCGCTACCGGACCGCGGCGGAATGAGTCCGACGCAACGACGAATGAATGCGAGCTTAGCAACCCAGGCGGAGCGTGGTTGCGCATCTCAGCGGCGGATTCGCTCTAGCGCGGCCCAGGCCGCGTTGCGCACGGTGTGGATCGGGTCGCGAGTGGCTTCGCGCAAGGCGGCTTCGGCCTCTGCGGCCGCAGGGCCAATGGCGCCCAAGGCCTCGGCCGCGCGGCGACGAGCGGTGACCGAGCGGTCGGTCAGAACCTTGATCAACTCCGGCACGGCGGGCGCGGCCTCAGCGCCCAGTTCGGCCAAGGCAACGGCCGCTTGCTGGCGGACGGCCGCTTCTGGTTCTTTGAGCCGACGGATCAAATGCTCAAGCGCTTCGGCGTCCATTGCAGTCTACCTCCAACGAGCGTTTGTCCGTGTATCGGTCATGCTGTCCATGATTTCCGCCGCTTTGCGCGCTCCATGCCGAATTCGACGAGGCTCCATCGGCTCGAAGTTTAAAATTGCTCTCTATCGTGACGCCTCGCTGTTAACAAATGCAATTTTGGCGCCTTGATTTGCCGCTTTGTCCGTCCTCTCGGTCCTGTAGGGTGGGCATTGCCCACCAATGCATCACGGTGGGCAATGCCCACCCTACGGCTCGCCTTCGCAACGGGATCGTTTGTCAGTGTTCGCCTACTTGCTCCAGCGCGGATACGCCACCTGGCCGGGCACGTCGACCCGGGCGGTGAACAGCGTTTTGCCGGCCGTGATGTACAGCGTTTTCCCGTCAGCGCCTCCGAAGGCCAGGTTGGTCAGCACATCTTCGGGGATGGAGATGGCGCCAAGCAACTTGCCTTGCGGAGAAATCTTATACACGGCCGGCGGCACGTCGGCCGTCTCATTGCCATGCCTGGGCCTTGTGATGCCCGCGGCCACGTAGAGATTTCCTTCCACGTCCAGTCGCATCCCGTCGCCGCCACGTCCAGGAGCAAAATCGTAAACCAGCCGCTGATTAGAGGGCTCGCCGGCGGCGTCGAGATCGAAGGCCCAAATCGCTCGATTTCCGCCGGGCGTGGGGCAACTATCGACGAGGTACAACCGCCGGCAATCTTGCGTGACTGCCAGGCCGTTGGGCCGTTCGATGGCCGGTTGGGCCAGAATGCGAGTCACGCTGCCGTCGGCGTCGATACGATACACCCCTTCGATCGACATTTCCATCTGCGACCGATCGCCGTAGCAGGGGTCCGTAAAGTAGATCCGCCCCTGCCCATCGACGCAGATATCGTTGGGCGAATTGTATCGCGCTCCATCGTAACGGTCGGTCAGCACCTCATACTCGCCGCTGGTCAGATCGGTTCGGGTCACGCGACGCCCGCCGTCGGGGCCGAACTCGGCGCCTTCGCAATGCAGCAAACGGCCGAGTTGATCGAACGTCTGGCCGTTGGTTCGCCCGCTCGGTTCGCGGAACACGCTGCGCGTGCCGTCGGGCGCCATTTTCAATACGCGATTATTCTCGATATCCGAGAAGTAGACGTTGCCCTCGGCGTCGACTGCCGGACCTTCCGTGAACGCGACGGTGGTCGCCGCCCGCAGCGGCGCGTCGGTCGGGATGGGCGGCAACGATTCATAGCGGCTCATAGTGCGTCCTCACGGCGGCAGTGATGGTTCGCGTTCCCAGCGCAAGGGCGATTGCGTCTCGAACGGCGCCTTGGCGAACGGCTCCGTTTCGATCGCACCCGCTTGCAATGGCGCCCGGCATGGAAGAACATGATGAACATAGTGTCTCGGCCCGCCTTAGGAAACCGCCCGCCTCGAAAGGAACCCGCAATGCGTTCTTGTGGTCTCGTTGCGCTCTGCCTGTTGGTCGTGACCGCGCCTGCCCGGGCCGATGACTGGCCGCAATTTCGCGGACCGGATGGGCAGGGCCATGCCGGCCAACGCGGTCTGCCGCTCGAATGGAGCGAAGGGCAGAATATCGTCTGGAAGGCGCCTGTGCCGGGATTAGGCTGGTCCTCGCCGACGATTCTCGGCCGCCAAATCTGGCTGACCACCGCACTGGACGAAGGCCGCTCACTGCACGTCGTTTGCATGGACCGCGAGACCGGCGAGGTGCAGCACGACGTCGAGGCCTTTCAAATCGCCGATCCCGGCAAGATCCATTCAAAGAACAGTCACGCCTCGCCGTCGCCCATTCTGGAAGGGGACCGCGTTTACGTCCACTTCGGAGACAACGGCACGGCCTGCCTGTCGACCGACGGCAAGGTGCTGTGGCGGAACCAGGAACTGATTTACGCCCACGGCCACGGTCCGGGCGGATCGCCCGTGCTCTACAAGGACTTGTTGATTGTCAGTTGCGACGGCACCGATCGGCAGTTCGTCGCGGCGCTCGACAAGCACTCGGGCAAACTCCGCTGGCAAACCAAGCGCGAAGGCCGCATGGCTTATTCCACGCCGCTGGTGATCCATGCAGCCGGCCGCGACCAGGTGATCAGCACCGGCGGCGACGCGGTCGTTTCCTATAACCCTGCCGACGGCGAAGAAATATGGCGAGTCCGTTACGACGGCTATTCCGAAGTTCCGCGACCGGTTTACGGCCAGGGCCTGGTCTTTATCTGCTCCGGCTATAACACGCCGCTGTTGTATGCCATTCGTCCGGACGGCGAAGGGGACGTGACCGATACGCACGTGGCGTGGAAGACGACCAAGGCGGCGCCTTTGAACCCGTCGCCGCTGTTGATTGGCGAAGAGCTTTACTTCGTCAGCGACCGCGGCGTGGCCGTCTGCGCCGACGCCAAAACGGGCGAGCAGCATTGGCAGAAGCGGTTGCCTGGCAATTACTCCGCTTCGCCCTTGGCGGCCGACGGACGTATCTACTTTACCAATGAGACCGGAGAGACGACGGTCATTGCTCCCGGAAAAGAGTTCAAGTCGCTGGCGAGCAACCTGGTCGACGGCCGCACGCTGGCCAGCCTGGCGGTATCGGGCAAAGCCATTTATCTGCGCACGGACACGCACCTGTACCGTATTGAAGAACGCTGAGCGTATGCGGCTCCCGCTCCAGCGCGGTTTGACGTTTCATGCATGCCGACCCAGAGCCCAAGATTAATCTCGCGGCGCCTTGCTGCAGCAGCCTGCGTATCGGCGGCGTCTTGGCGCTGGCCTTAGCGGTGCGGCTGCTGATTCCGCTGCTGGGGTGGTTGTTCGTAACGCCGACGCCGCTCGTGCGCGAACCCGATAGCGAAAGCTATCTGCATGCGGCGGAGAAACTCGGGCGATCAGACCAGCAGCACGAGCCGGAATTGGTCCGCACGCCGGGCTATCCGCTGCTCTTGAAACTCGGCATCTGGCTTAAGCATGTGGATCTGACGACGATCTTGCTGCAGATCGGCCTGGGCTGCCTGACCACGTTTCTGGTTTATCGGCTCAGTCAGTCGGTTTTTGAGCGAAACGACTTGGCGACGGCCGCCGCGTTGCTGTACGCGTGCGAGCCGGTTTCGGCCTTGTACTGTAGCAAACTGCTGGGCGAGACGCTGTTTACCGCCGTGCTAACGCTCTCGTTGTGGCTGCTCTGCCGGTGGGTGCGCCAGCCGGGCTGGGGAAACCTGCTCTGGGCGGCCGCGGCGCAAGCTTATGCAATTCTTGTTCGGCCCGTCGCTTATGTGCTGCCATTGGTTTTGGCCTGCACGCTCGTCGCCGTACTTTGGAAGCGGGGCCCTTCGCGGCGAGAACTGCTGAGCCGAGCGGGTGCGTTTCTGTTGTTGTCGATGGCGTCCGCCTGGGCCTGGCAAGCTCGCAATTATTTTACCGCGGACTACGTGCAGTTCTCGGCGATCTCGGACATCAATTTGTATTACTACCAGGCGGCGGCCGTGCTCGCCCAGCGCCGCGGCGTGTCACTGCAAGCCATGCAGCGCGAGTTGGGCTACTTCGATGACGACGTCTACTTTGCGCGTCATCCCGACCAGCGGTCGTGGACCCAGGCGGAGCGATACGCCTATATCGGGCGGGAAGGACGGCGAATCATTGCCGAGCATCCCGCGCTGATGTTGCGCATTCAGTTACAAGGCGCCGCCGCGCTACTCCTTGACCCAGGCGTGAGCGCCTATCTCGGCTTCTTCCGGCTCGACAAGGCGCATACCGAGTCGGGCGTCGCTGCCGACAAGACTGCGGAGCAACGAGCCAGCGCACCGCGCAGCATGTTGATGAGAATAACGCGCGCCTTGAGAGAGAAGCCGCTGGTTGTGGCCCTCTACGGCGCCTTGTCGCTCGTCTGGTTGATCTACGCCGCCTTGGCCGCGCGAGGGTTGTTGACGAAATCCGCCTGGCAAAGTCCCTGCGGCTGGCTGGTGTTGTCGGCGGCAGCGGCGCTGATCCTGCTTTCGGGCGGCCCCGTCGGTTATCACCGCTTTCGGCTGCCGGTGATGCCGGAAATCTGCCTGTTGGCCGGTTGCGGCGCAGTCCGTCTCCGCGAAACCTGGGTTCGAATCGGAGCCCGCCGGAATGCCGTAGCCCGGTAGTCTGGCTAAGTTGCACGTTGCGGCAACGAAGAAAGCAGGCAGTTTGCGCTGCCGGCAAAGGCAGGGGGAATTCCGGGGTCCAGCGAGCCGCTAACGAGTATCGCGAAAAAACCTGTTTTTCGGACGGTAACGGAGCGAAGAAAGCCTTGGGAGCGGCCATCGCCGCCGATTGTTCGCGTTGGACCAAGGAGCGCATTATGCGACGGGTGATCAGAGTGGCGCTGCTGTTGGCGTGCGTGTGCGGCGCCGCCGCCGAGGTCTCGGCGGGGGGCATCTTTCGCCATAACTCGTTGTTGCGGCACTACGGCCCGCGGGGCGTCTATCCGGCTCACTATTACGACTATTACGCACCGCCCACGATGTACGGACATTGGGGGCTGACGGCATACCAAGGCTTCGGCGTCGGCTTCAACCACTATCCCTATCCGTACCGCGCCTACTACGGCGGTTACGGCTACGGGCCGTATAAGAATGCGGAAGGGCGCCCCTTGTTCAATAACTACGGCTACGCGTATCCGCCTCAGACCCGCAATACGCCGCCCGGCCAGGTCGAGCCCGCAATGGAGACCGCGCCCCCGGCCACCCAAAGCCCTTCGACGCAGCCCAA
>DASZUP010000316.1:0-2677 GCA_035547635.1 Pirellulales bacterium | reverse complement strand
CAGTTCCGGCAGGCGCGAAGTGTTGACTTGCTGCACCAGCACGCCGTTGACCCAGGCGGAGATCATGTAACCTTCGGCCTTGATCACCAGGCGGTTCCAATCTTCCGAGCGGTCGGCCTTGGCGATCGGCTCGAGATTGCCGTACAGGGCCATCGTCGAATGCCGGGTCAGCGGCTTGCCTGGCTTTTCGTCGAGCAGTTGCAACTCCATCCCATCGCCCGACGGCCAGCCGGCCCGGGCCGTGCGGATGCCGACGCCGGAGTTGCCCCCCTGGGCCATCTTGTAGGTGGTCGAGAGCGTGAAGTTGGCATACTCCTTTTCCGTGCGGAGATAATTGCCGTTTTTGTTCAGACAGACGATGGCCTCCGGGGTCGCGCCCCAGCCGGCCAGGTTGCCCGGCGTCCACCAGCCGGAAAGATCCTTGCCGTTAAAGATCGGCTCTCCGGCCGGCTCGCTGGCTCGCAGGGTGCTCAGCTTCGCTTCGCCCTTGGCGATGGCCAGCCCCAGACCATAGCGCGCCTTGGCGGGAACGTGTATTTCAAACCATGGCTGGCCATCGATCGTGAGCGAAAGGCGGTCTTTCTCGCGGCGCAACACCGAGTCGTGCCAGCCTTCGGCGCCGGCGCCTAGCTTCGCCCCGGCGAAGAGCTTCTGATCGCCTTGACTAAGCCCGCCCGCGTGATCGCTCTCGGCAAGCGTAAGCGCCAGGCCTTGCTGGCCGGCGGGCGCCTCGGGGAGCGAGAGCGTCAGTTCGCCGCCGCTGGAGGTCGACCAGCGGAACGCCAGTTCCACGTCGCCCCAGGTCCAGCCGGACAGCAGCGGCGTGACCCCCTGTTCGCCGTGCAGCACGCCGTCGGCCATCTGCCAACCGTGCGGCGCCTCTGGGCCGTACCGCCAGCCGGCCAGCGTGTTGGAATCGAACAGGGCGATCGCTGTCGACGCTTCCTCGGCGGACAGACCGGCGGTCAGTGCCGACGGCAGAAGCAACACGGCGAGCAGCAGGGCGCGAATCAGGGACATGACGGCTTTCCGATGGAGTGTACGTTAATATGCGAAACGGGCGATCGTTCCCCGCGACTCGCCTTCGGCGGCGCTCTTTCGTAGCGGCCGAGTCGCTGCCCGGGCCGAAGGAGCCCGACAATCTCGCCAGGCGACCGATTCCCCGAAGAACGCCTGGCGTGGCAAGACAAGGCCGTTTGTCGCTTATAACCCGAAAACGGCTACAAGCCAAGAAACTCTTCGACGGCCTCACGCATCACGGCGACGTCCGGTTCGATGCCGGTCCAGAGCCGGAAGGCGATGGCGCCCTGATTGACGATCATACCCAATCCGTCGAGCGTCTTGGCGCCGTGCGTCCGAGCTTCCTGCAGAAAGCGGGTATCGGGGGGGCTGGCGATGACGTCGGCGGCGACCAGTTCCGCCGCTGCGGCGCCCCAGCAGACCGGCACCCGGGCCTCCGGGTCGTTGAGGCCGATGCTGGTGGCGTTGACCAGCACCTCGGTCTCCGCCGGAATTTCGTACTCGTCTTCCCAGACCGCCAGCGTGGCCGGCGTTTGGGTCTTCTCGTTGAGCAGATCGACCAGCTCCTGCCCCCGCTCGGCCGTGCGGTTGACGACCGTCAGTGCCGCCGCGCCGGCCAGCGCCAGTTCCACGCCGATCGCCCGGGCGGCGCCGCCGGCCCCCAGCAGCACCACTCGCTTGCCCGCCGGGTCGACCACGCCGCGGAGCGACTGCATGAAGCCCTTGCCGTCGGTGTTCTCGCCGACGAGTTCGCGGCCTTCGCGAACGATGCAGTTGACGGCGCCCATCAGCGCCGCGGCATCGCTCAGCCGGTCGAGGTGGTCGAGCACGGCGACTTTATGAGGCTTGGTAATATTGCCGCCGCGAAAGCCCATGGCCCGCATCCCGCGGACGGCGTCGCCCAGGTCTTCGGCGGCCACTTCCAGCGTCAGGTAACGCCACTCGAGCCCATGGCAGGCGAACGCCTTTTCGACCATGAATTGCGTCGGGTTGCCGGCAACCGGCTGACCGAACAGCGAGCAGATTTCTTGCAGCGACGAGCTAATCACGGTTGAACGAGGAAAACTTCAGAGGCCCGTGCGGGGGAGTTCTTTTGCTTCTTGGCCGACCGCCGCGAATCCCTCTGCGGCGTGCGTGCGCGTAAGCCAATATCTTCCCCTAGCCGGCCGATTGCCGCAAGGGTGGGTCGGGCGGCCCGCGTCAATTAGCCCATGAACTCGGCGGCAATGCGATCCAAATCAAACGGCGTAATGCCATCGCGAACCGCAAATACGGAATCGGCCGAATTCTTGTCAAGCGTGCGCTCGCCACGCGCCTTGATGTGCAGATCGAACAGCGCGTACAAGTCGGTCTTTACCAGGCTCGTCAAGGCACGCAGCATCAAGGATACGCCCGAAAGGTTGCTTTCTACGTTGTTCCAGCGCGGTTGTTTGCGCAGCGCAATATCGGCCCAGAGCGCCTGTCGGTTCTGCAGGTCGAGGATCGATGGAATGCAAATGCGCGTGTTCGCTGCGACGTCAACCTTGTCCTGAACGGCTCGCGGCTCGAAAATCTCTCCCGAATTGGCATGCTTACGGCTCATCCAACCGGCAAAGCATTCCGGCAAGTCGCAATACGGTTGCTCAGTAAAACTGTTTAGCGACATAACGACATAACG
>DASZUP010000315.1:0-6472 GCA_035547635.1 Pirellulales bacterium | reverse complement strand
CCATCGCTTCTTAGACCGGCAGACCGCGCATCGTGCCAGCCGTGCCGAGCTTCGTCGTCCGTGGGCGGCTCCGGGGCCGGTCGCGGCGAGAAGCCGCTTCCTCGGTCACCCGATAAGCTCTCGGCTCTCACAGGACTCTCTGCCGAGCGATCGGGGTTTTCGCCAAGAACCTCGCTCTCTGCCGGAGCTTGTCTGGCTGGAATGGCGGCAGTTTCTGCGTGGAAGACCGGAAGGCGACTTTTAGCACACACAGTAAGTTCTCGCTCGGTTCAAGTAGGGCTGTGAGTCGATTCGGCGCCGTTGTGCTCCCGCCCGTTCCGTTGGGAAGCCCAGTCGTTCGGTAATGGAAGTCGACTCAAATCTGTCTGGCTCGCACAGCCGCGAGGCTCAATGATAAATGGCCGTGTAAATGTTTTGCTCGACGCCGTTGGGGCGACGGATCGCATCTTCAACGTTCGACTCGGCGAGAAGCGGCTTGCCGACGAGCCGCGCGAGCGACTCAGCCGAAAAGTAGTGCAAGTGCTCTCCCGCCTTGTAGTGCTTCCAGGTCCTTTCGGCGGGAAAGGTCACTGGCGGCAACGGCGCCGAGACCAGCACGTACCGTGCACGCCGCATCAACGAGCGGATTGAGGAGAAGGCGGCGAAATGCTCCAGGGAGTCGAAACATGTCACGACGTCCCATGCTGAATTGTCACCGTCGAGATCGATCTCCTTGACGCCAGACGGCACGCCATGGACATCGCAGCCGAATGCCGTGAAACCGGCCGCTTCCGCCGCGCGAATGAAGGCGCCGTTACCGTAGCCCACATCAAGCAGGCGTCCGCGAGCAACAAACGCCTTGAGAAACCCGACCCGCAAGCAACTCATGAGCTCGCAGGGATATCGGTCGTAGGCCGCCACGTAGTCGGCGTTGTAACGAGCGGTAATCAACGGCGGGTGCTGAAACGCATGGCCGCACGCGCGACAGCGCTGCACGTCGTCAAACGGTTCCGTGTTGACGGATGCACAAATAGGGCAGGCGATCATACTTCCTCCACGGTTGCTGAAACTTCGTCAGACACGCTGCCAGCGTCAATTTGCCCAACACGCAGTCGCCAGCGGCTTAGAACCGCATCGCGCGACGCCGGCGGCCAGCCGTTCATAAACGATGTGTCGCTCAGGTCTGTTCGAGCGACGAGTGCTCGCACGGGATTGGAACTGTCGAACTGGGGATCGAGATAATGGAACGGCTTCATCGTCTTCCAGAGCGTGATCATTTTCAGCCTTGGAATCGTTGCGCCGATGAGCATCGGCCCCGAAGGGACGGTTACCAGAACGCGAGCCCGGCAGAGCAGGTGATGAAGCGACGCCGCGTCGCATGGCAGAAAGCCGTAGAGCGATCGCACATTAGTCTCTCTCCCATCTGCAGCGTGGACTCCCGGAACATAGTCGAGACTCAAAAAGCGAAACCGCTCCGGATGCCGCGCATTGAGCAGACGAATGACCTCGAGCGTCTCCTGGTAAGAATTGCCAAAATTCTTTCCGGGACCCGTGTGTCCATATCGGGCAATGCAAATCAGCTCGCGTCCGGGAAGCCAACGGTCCAATTGGGCGCCGACATACGCCCTGGAAGCGCTGTCAGGCGCTACATGGTAGCGAGGCGTCTGGCAGGCGCCGGGACCGTCGCCGAACAACTCGACCTGGTTGCGGCGTCCTTTGACGAAAGCGCTTTCGTGGCGGTAAGAAAGCTTTGGATCGAACAGTCCGAAGTGGTAGACGAACGCAGCAGCAGAGCCCAAATCAAGCTGAAGCCTCTCAAAGTGAGCGGCAAATACTTCCGGCGTCGATAGGCCAAGCTTGGCGCCGTTGACCGAGCCCGCGTAAAGGGCGCGGGCCAGGTTGCTCTCATGAAAGATCGTTGTGTAGGCGTTAACCGCGCTCGTGAAATAGACGCAGGGCCAGCGCGTCGAAAGCGGTTCAAAACAAGGCGAGAAGAATACGTTGTCTCCTAATCCGTGGCGCGAAACGACGACCAGCGGGATATCGCCTCCATCCGCCGCCCGCCGCGCACCATCGGGCGTAGCCGGGATTGAGATGAACTTCGTGTTCATGAGCGGCTCTCCAGATGCCGACTGACGGCGCGGATGACCTCGTCCGGTTGGATCAGCCACATGCAGCGAGGATAACCGGCTACGGGTTGCTGGCAGAGATCGCGATCCTTAGGATCGCCGTCGCCCAACGGCACGACGCGAGATTTCCAGCAGGCGCCTGTTGCGCAGCAGTCCAGCGCGCCGATCGTGTGTAAGAATTGATGCCCTGGGTACTGCTCCCAATGCGCCGGCTCGCGGCCGCCATTGACGACCACGCACGGCCGGAGTCCCTTCATCCAAGGCGGGCACGGAACCGCGGCGGCCAGGTGCATCGGGTAGCTGACGCCGGTCACCACGCCTGCCGCGTGGTACATCAGGCGGATCAATTGCCGATGGTCCGTCTTGCCGCGCAGATCGATCACGCCCGAGAGCGGCGGGTGCGAGTGCTCGGCCGCTCCAATTTGGACGAACGTCACGCGCCCGCGGAAGTGATCGACGACGGCCTGAAACGATTCGACCGGCCACTGTTTGCAGGTGAAGTCGCGTTTGCTGCCGGCGTTGACCAGCCAGAACCGGTCCCGGTAGCCCGTGGTCTGTTCTACCTGGTTCATCCACCGCCGCTCTTCGTCGCTCAAGTAGATATCGCCGCGAAATTCCCGGGGGCGCAGCGAGGGAAGTTCCAGAGCCGAGGCGAGGAATTCGCAATACCCTTCCAGGAAGTGAACCGGCCGCTGGTTCGACTGGTTGATGAGCGGATAGTGCATGTCCAGCCGGCGCACTTCGGGATCGTTGTCCGCGATCGAGGTAATCAGCGGATTGTGTTCCCAGATCGCCGGCGCGCTGGTGCGAACATCGGTTTCAAAACGGCCGGGGTACTGCCGGTGCAACTCTCGCACGGCGGCCGTCAACACGACAATGTCGCCCGGACTTTGAAAACTGCGCAGCACCAGGCGGCGTGCACGGTTCACAACCGCGGGTGAATTGTCTTTAGGCCGCTGACCGTTTTGGCCGCCGGCGTGCTGCGGAGTTGCCAGGGATGTTTGCATGGTGAATCTGTCGTCAGTAGTGGATTTCTCAGGCGTCTAAGCATGCGCCCGACGCCGCTTTCGTTTGCGGCGTAGGCCCGTCGCCATCTACTGATATGCAACTGCCGGCGGAAAATATTCACAGTTTTTTCCGCCCGGCGCATACGGCGTCGCTTGAGTTTTCACGTCGAAAGGCGACGCGTGGAAGCATATATGCTGCTAGAGCGACATCCCTTGTTGTCGAATGGAGGACTCGCAATGCCGGAAATTCCCCACCATGAGCGGTTGATCATCGTGCTGGGCATGGCCAGGTCCGGGACGACGATTTTCACCTACGTACTGTGCCGGCATCCGCAGATCGCACTATTCCGCGGCGGCGGCGAGGCGTGGCTGTTGGAGAACGATTGCCTGCTGCGACGGCAAACGCGGCGGATCGGAAGGGCGGCGGCCCTGTTCCCCGAGGCCAAGTACGTCGTGTTAAAACGACCCTGGCAAGAAGAGCACGCCGAGTGGCTGCACGAGCACATGCCGCGCGCCAGCTTTATCGTGTTGCTCCGCGATCGCGAGTCGATCAAACGCAGTTGGGCCACGACCGGCCGCTGGGCGCTGAGCGGCCGCCGGCAGGCGCAGACCGATCCCGACGCATGCTATGACAAGTATTACCAGTATGCCCTGCGGCTGCCGGAAACGCTCGGCCGCCAGCGGTGCCGCATCATTCATTACGAGCAGATGATCCAGCAGCCGGAAGCCGTGTTCGCAGAGTTGGCCGATTGGCTGGGCGTCGAGCGATGCTTCGATTGCACGCCCATCGGCCAGGGCTTGCACTGGAACCGCACCCTAGCCGATGAGTTTCCGCGCGGCGACGCATTGCTTGATGGACCGCCGTCGACCTGATCGCCATCCGTCGCCGCGCTGCCTGGCGCCGTTACGTGCAGAGCGAGCGTTTGAGCAAGCAAAGATGTCGCTTCAACGCACGGCGAGCCGTCGACCAGGAGAGTCCCAGGGCGTCGGCTGCCGCCTGAACCGTGCCGCCTTCCAGATACGCTCGCGTGAGTCGTTGGGCGGCGGGTGGCAGCGTCTCGATCGCCGACCACAAGGCGCGTTGAAGATCCGGCACGCAGCGGTCCGGCAACTGCCAGGCTTGAAAATCCAACGTTTGATAACGTCGCTGCCGCGAGCGCAGCCGCCGGACCGCCTGCAAGCAGTGCGAACGGATCACCACGCGCAACCAGCCAAGCACTCGTCCGTTGCACTTACCAGGATCGAAGCCAAGGTTAGTGCGGCGCTGGATCGAACGGTGCAGGATCAGGATGGCGTCCTGCTCAATGTCTCCTTGCCAATCCTGGGGTAACCGATACTTGCGCACCAGAAGGCTCGCAGTCCGCTGCAACTGATCGCAGTAGTCGGGATGGTTGACGACTCGCCGCCACTGCTGATGCGGGTCATGCGCAGGATTCGTCAATAATTCCAACAAAGCCGACGTGTGCGCCACGGCATTCTCGATAACATTCAGCAGCATCTACGCTCTCCATGACCTGGGACTATTTCGGAGCCGCCTGGAAGGACGAATTCCTAGCGCGGCGGAAGCGAGTGGAGGATGCGACTCGTGGAAACGTCTTGAACGTGGTCCGCCAGGCGGACGCGGCCGCCGTAGGCTTCGACGATCTCGCGGCCGACGACCTGGTCCGGACGGTAGCCGCCTCCTTTGACCAGCACGTCGGGCTGGAGGCGCCGCAGCAACTCGCAGGGATCGTCGTCGTCGAGAATCACAACCCGATCGACGGCTTCAAGCGCGGCGACCATCCTGACGCGCTGAGTTTGCTCGATGACGGGCCGGTCGTCTCCCTTGAGACGGCGGACGCTGCGGTCGCTGTTGACGGCGACGACGAGCAGGTCTCCGAACTCGGCGGCTTGTTCGAGACATGTGACGTGTCCGACGTGCAGCAGGTCGAAACAGCCGTTGGCCAGCACAATTCGCATGCGATGTTTGCGAGCCTGTTCTGCCAAGATGAGCAGCGCTTCGATCGAGATCACCTTGTCGGGCGCCCGCTTCCGATGCTTCGATTGGACGGAAGCAGAGGGGCGGGCTTTGCTGCATTGCGCGGCGCGCTTTGGAGGAGTTTGCCGGCGGCATTCGCCGAGCGCTTGCCGCAGTTCTTCCCGCGTGATCTGACCGACTCCGACTCTCTGCACTTGCAGCAGGGCGGCGACGTTCGCCCGACGAACGGCTTCGGCCAGCTCGACTCCGGCGCCAAGGCACGCCCCCAGCACGGCTAGAACGGTATCGCCGGCGCCGGTGACATCGCAGACTTCATGCACTTGGGCGTCGAAATGGCGGCGGGCGCCATCGGCCGTGGCCAGCACGACGCCATCGCGGTCGAGCGTGATGACGGCGGCGTCGAACTCCCATTTGCGGCACAGCTCGCCAGCCGCGGCAAATGCATCGTGCCGGTGCTGGATGGAGGCGCCAAGGGCCGACTGCGCCTCGTGACGATTCGCCTTGATGAGCGTGGCCCCGCGATAGTTGTTGAAGTCGGCGCCTCGCGCCGGATCGACGAGCACGGGGATGTTGATCTCGCGCGAGCGGCGGATCACCGCCGCGGTCACCGCGGGCGTGCAAACGCCTTTCGCGTAATCCGAAATCAGCGCCGCCTGACAACGAGGCAGCTCGTCGCAGATGGACTGAATCAATCGCCGCTCGAGATCCCGATCCAGCGGGCGCCGGCACTCGCGATCCAGCCGAAGGATTTGATGGGGACTGCGATTGGCCGCCCGGCCCAGCAACCGCTCTTTGACGGTCGTCGGCCGATCGGGGTCGATCAGGACCAGGTCACGGCGATCATCCGACGGCGCTGCGGCGCCGTGACGTTCGGCCAGCAGCCGTTCGACGACTCTGCCCGCTGGATCCTCGCCGATCACGCCGGCCGCGGCCGATCGAACCTGCAACCCAGCCAGCAACGAGGCCACGCTGGCGGCGCCGCCCAGCCGCACCTCTTCCTGCTGGGCCTGCAAGACCATCACCGGAGCTTCCGGACTGATCCGATCGACGTCGGCCCAGGTGTATTGGTCGAGCATCAAGTCGCCGACCACCAATAGCCGCACTCGATCCCACGACGAGAGGGCATCCATTTCGGTTGACATTTCCCGCTCCCCGAAACGCGAAATTGGGAACGCTCAACACGCACGCTTGTGCGTTTGAACGGCACGCAAACGCGCACGACCTTTTCGCTCGCGTTGCCTCTATGACGGGAATCTTAAGAGCGGGCTGGCTTGGCATGGTTGCCCGGCCAGGTGGAGAAATCGGGTGGGATCCGCCGCTGCAGGAGACGGGAGAAGGCGGCATTACGCAGCAATGAGCGCGCGCGGGCTGGCTTGGCC
>DASZUP010000314.1:0-8168 GCA_035547635.1 Pirellulales bacterium | reverse complement strand
TACGGACGCTCCGCCGGATGCCGGTTATTGCCCGCTGCAACCGGGCGCCGGCCCTCGCCCCGGATCGGGCGAGTTCCGCTACCGGATGCGATGCGTCGGCGATGCTTTGAGAGCGGCAGGCGTCGGCGCCGTCTATCTCATGCAAGGGACCTTCGCCGCGCTCGACTCGCACGGCATGCTGGCAGAGTTGGCTCGCCAGTACCCTGATGCAAAAGCGGCGATCGACCGCCTGGCGACGCAGATCATCGATCCGGCGGCCGGCGACGCCGGCAACTTCACCGCGCGATACGCCGACGTATTTCAGTCGCAGTTGGCGACTGGCGGCGAGGAGATCCCAGTTCGTCTGCTGCACTGGTCGGGCGAGAACCACCACCTGGGCAGGGCCGACGCCGCAGTGCGACTGATCGACGAAATCGCCTCGTTGGAGTTGCCCGCGGGCAAGCGCATCCTGCTCTGGGGGCACTGCCACGCCGGCAACGTCTTCGCCTTGGCCAGCAACCTGCTTTCCGGCGACGTGGAGGCGATCGAGCAGTTTTTTGCAGCGGCCCGGATCTACTATCGTTTGCCGCTGACGGGTATCGTCGACATTCCCGTCTGGCAGCGAGTTCACAACGTGCTCACGAAAGATCCTCGCCGACTGGCGGGTCGCCGGCTCGACTTTGTCACCTTCGGCACGCCGATCCGTTACGGTTGGGACCGCCGCGGCTACGATGGCTTGCTGCACTTCGTCAACCATCGTCCGGCCGACGGCTGTCCGTTGTATCGCACTCCTTTCCCGCCCTCGCTTGACGACGTGCTGCGCGCGGCCGGCGGCGACTACATGCAGCAGGTCGGCATTGCCGGCGCCGATACCTCGCCCAGCCGGCTGGCGTGGCGCGCGTGGCTGGCCAACCGCCGACTGACAGGCCTGTTCGAACAAAACCTGGCGACCGACGGTCTGCTCAATCGGCTCACGCGCGGCATGCGCGTCCCCGAGGCGGGCGACACGTTGCTGGTCGATTATGGGCTGCCGCAGGAAAGCCTGGCGCAACACCTGGCAGGGCACGCCGTCTACACGCGGAAAGAATGGCTGCTGTTCCACGCGGAACAAGTCGCCGAGCGCCTCTACCAAAGCGTCTTCCGCGCCGGCGCGGCTTAGCGATCTTTGCGCCGCGCCTTACAGCGGCCGGCGCGGCAAGCGGCGAGGATAGGGCAACGGCTCGGCAGGCGGCAGCGGCTCGCCCGACTCGGCCCAATGTTCGCGGTCTTCGGGCGTGGCGTAATAGCGCAGCCAGGTTTCCAGATCGCTATCGGCGCCGGCGCAGTCCCAGTGCAGATAATGCTCTGAGGCGGCGATCTTCTTTTCGGGCGAGGGAAGAATGTCGCGATAGATCAGGCAATACAACTGCCGGTCCGACAGGTGGTCGGTGAAATCGAGCACGATCCGCTTGTCGAACAGCTTCTGGATCGTGTCCCACAACAAGTCGTGCAGGGCCGCTTCATCGAGCGAATCGGGCGGAGGCAGCCTGAGCTCCGGCTCGAACCATTGCGAGATCGGGACGACGGGCGCCCGTTCCCAGGCCAACATGCTGGCCAGGTACTCGTTTTCGATCGGCGTCGGCAACTCCTGGATGTTGAGCCGCGTAATCGATTCATCAAAAAACGGCTCCAGCTCGTCGCGCAACTGTGCGTTGCGCAACAGATGATCGACTTCGTCGGTCCGGCTGAAATTGAATTCAGGCATGGCGTTCGCCTTTTCCCTGCGCGTCTCATGGCAGCGAGTCAAAAGTGCTCTTAAGTTTCGACTCTAACAGGATTCGCGAGGCATTCAAGACGCTTTGCTACCGCCTGAATGAGGAATCTAGCGCCGCCTGGGAGCCGGCTGTCGCGCAACCGCTAAGGGCGCAATTTTGAGGCCCTAACAACCGTAATAACCGGCAAGGTCGCTGAAAAAACGCCCAGCGTAACTGTGCGGCGCGGGGCCGCGCCGTCTCATAGTCACAGCGCGACAGAAGTGCGAATTTCGACCCGATGGGCGACGGAGTAGAATGCGCGACGACGCCCGGCCTTGGAGCGGCGCCGACGGAACTCACATGCCGTTCCGCTACCCGAGCGTGGCGGAACTTAATCGGCTTAACGCCGACGCGCCGCATGCGTGCGTGCGACTCTGCTTACCGCAGACGTCAGTCGTGGAGCAACTGATTTTCCAGTTGCTGGATCTTCTCGACGCGGCGCGCGTGACGACCGCCTTCAAATTCGGTCTTCAGCCAGATTTCCACCATTCGGTCGATCAGCTTCTCGCCCAACATGTCGGCCGACAGGCAGAGCACGTTCAGGTCGTTATGGCGGCGGCTCATTTCCGCGGAGAGATCATCGTGACAGGGCGCCGCGCGCACGCCCGGAAACTTGTTGGCGGCGATCGACATGCCAATGCCGGTGCCGCAGATCAAAATGCCGCGGTCGACCTCGCGCTGGCTGACTTGCTGCCCGACGACGGCGGCGATGTCCGGATAGTCGCAACTTTCCGGGCCGCAGGCGCCTACGTCGACGACCTCCTGGCCGAGCTGCTTGAGCAACTCGATCAGCTTTTGCTTGACGTCAAAGCCGCGATGATCGCTGCCGATTGCTATGCGCATGATATCCTCATCTTTCCGCGGCCCTGGCCCGCGGCCGTCGACGCTTAAAGTTTCAGTTCTTCCACCCACTTCTCTATTTCGGGCTTCATCTGCGCGGCGCAGCGCTGATACTGCTCAATAGGCCCGCCGATCGGATCGGGTACGTCGAGCCCTTCATGAGAGAGCAGCTTCACTCTTGACGCCGCCTCGGGCCACTCGGCCAGAATGGCCTGGCGATGCGAACGGGTCATGGGCAGGATCAAGTCGGCGTGACGCACCAGTTGCTCCGTCAGCGGCTGGCTCTCATGCGCAGATAAATCGATTCCGTGCTCCGACATCACCTTCAGCGCCTCGGAAGCGGCCCGCCCGCCTAACATGGCCGCAATGCCGGCCGACATCACGACCACGCCCCGGTCTTCCAATTCGTCCGGTTCGCAGCCGACCTTCTTCGCCAGCAAATGGCGAAACAGGCCCTCGGCCATCGGACTGCGGCACGTGTTGCCCGTGCAAACCAGCAGCACGATCACGCTGGCCAGCCGCTTCAACGTTTGTTCCGAAACGACGCCAATCTCAACCACCTCAAAATTGCGCTCGTGAACGCGGACCACGCTGACGGGCTGGCCAAATCGGCTGCGGCCGTCATCCAACACCAATTCTACGTCGTCGTCCAATTGCTCGACGACTTGCTGGGCCGTCACCGCGTCGGGCTGGCCCTCGCGACGTGCGCGGGTAATCACGACCGGTCCGGCCAGCAGCCGCAGCACTTCATGGATCGTCGGGTGCGCGGGAACACGCAAGCCGATCACCCCCTCCGGGGCCAAGGCCTGTTGGACGGCGGGGCTAAGCTGCCGGAGCACGCTATCCGGATGGCTGTCCTCCACCACCAAGGTTACCGGGCCGGGCCAGCAGCGCCGGGCCAGCCGCTCGCCCAAAGGGCTCAGGTTAGGAACGTAATCCATCGCCTCATCGGCGCTTTTGACGGCCAGCGTTAACGGCTGCTTTCCACAAGCCAGGCCGCGCTCGACCAAACGCGAAACGGCCGTTTCGCTCAAGGCGCTAGCCGCAACCCCATAGACGGTTTCCGTGGGAAACGCCACCACCTTGCCTTCGGCTAGCGCCTGCACGGCGCGATGCACGACATCGCGAGAATCTTCCGCGCTGCGCAAATCGATAACAACAGGAGGCATGGGCGACGCTTGTGTTCTGCATGCTAATCACTGAACCTAACGACTTAATTTACCGGCTGTTGCGCCTCAGGGTCAAGGGCCGGACAGCGATGCCCGTTTTGCTGCGTCAGGCCGGAAAACCACGACAAATCGCCTGCCGCCGCCCTGCTTACGAGCCCTGAGATCTTACCTGCTTTTGCTACTGAAAGCACTCGCGACGCCCCCCCTGGAAGGTTTGTGGACAGTTTCGCGGCAACCAGCCGCTGCCTGTCGCCGCCCCCGGTTGCAGACGGCCCGTCGGCGGTCTTAAAATCGTCGCTTCGCCCTCCCGACGCAGACGCCGCCGCAGGGGCCAATCTCAGGGAAAGATCAAACAGACTGCTCGCGTCACAAGCGACTCAAACGCAGGTCACCCAGGAGGCGGAAGGATGTTAATGCTGCAGGGCGCCGGTAGCCGGTATTGCGACGGCCTTTCGAGACGTTCCTTCCTGCAAATCGGCGGCTTGGCTCTGGGCGGGCTGGGACTGCCGCAACTGCTGCGGGCGGAAGAGGCGGCTGGATCGCGCTCCCAACGAGCCGTGATCATGGTCTATCTGTCCGGCGGCCTGGCTCATCAGGACTCGTTTGATTTAAAGCCTGACGCGCCCCAGGAGGTTCGCGGCGAATTCAAGCCGATCGACGCGCAAACTCCCGGCGTGCAAGTCTGCGAGCTGTTGCCCAAGCTGGCCGCCATGACGGACCGGCTGGCCATTCTCCGCTCCATCGTCGGCATGCGCGACGAGCATTCGAGCTTCCAGAACCTGACCGGCTACCCGATGAACCAGGCCCAGCGCGAAGGGCGGCCGAACTTCGGCTCTGTCGTCTCGCGTTTGCAGGGCTCGGCCAACGAACTGGTCCCTTCGTTCGTCGACCTGTTTCCGGTGATGAAGCACCAGCCGTACAACAGTCCGGGACCAGGCGTTTTGGGCAACGCCTATGGCGGCGTCACCGCGCACGGAGAAGACGTTGCCAACATGAGCCTGCGGTTCATTACCCCGGAGCAGTTTGCCGGTCGCCGACAATTGCTGGATAGCTTCGACCGCTTCCGGCGGCAAGTTGACAGCCTGGAGGTGGACAAACTCGACACGGCCTACCAGCGCGCCTTCGACGTGCTGACCTCCAGCCGGCTGCTGGACGCCATGAACCTCGATCGAGAAGTAGCCGCAACCCGCGACCGCTATGGGCGCGGCTCCTCCAAGCACCAGGGCGACGGCGCGCCGCTGTGGAACGATCAGTTGTTGATGGCACGGCGCCTGATTGAAGCCGGCGTGCGCTGCGTGACCGTGGCCTATGGCTTTTGGGACACGCACGGCAACAACTTCGGACACTTAAAAAACAACCTGCCGCAATTCGATCAAGGCATTTCCGCACTGGTCGAAGACTTGCATCAGCGCGGTCTTGATCAAAACGTATCGGTGATTGTCTGGGGCGAGTTCGGCCGCACGCCGAAGATCAACGCTCAAGCCGGCCGCGATCACTGGGCGCCGGTGAATTCGGCTTTGCTTGCCGGCGGCGGCATGCGCACCGGACAGGTGATCGGTTCGACCGATAAGCTGGGCGCCTACGCCGTCCGGCGCCCGATCCACTATCTGGACGTGCTGGCGACGCTCTACCATCAGCTTGGCATCGATCCGCATTCGTTCGTCAAGGATCGCACGGATCGCCCTGTACCCTTGTTACCGTCATCGGCCCTGCCGATTCGCGAATTGATTTAAGGAGAGTAAATGTTTGTCGCCTTCGGCGAGATCATGATGCGGGTGGCCCCGCCCGGACAGTTGCGCTTTCGCCAGGCCATGCCCGGCAGCGTGGATATCACGTTTGCCGGCGCCGAGGCCAACGTTTGCGCATCGCTGGCGATGTACGGCGCCGCTTGCCGCTACCTGACGGCGCTGCCGAAAAACCCGATCGCCGAAAACGTCGTGGGGGTGATGCGGCAACTGGGGGTCGATACCAGCCATATTCTGCGCCGCGACACCGGACGGCTGGGCGTGTACTTCGTCGAGACGGGCGCCAACCAGCGCAGCTCGACGGTCGTTTACGACCGCGATCACAGCGCGATCAGCCTGGCCGCGCCAGCGGAATACGATTTTGCCGCGGCGCTGGAAGGCGCCACGTGGGTCCACGTCACCGGCATCACGCCTTCGCTCAGCGAGAACGGCTTTCTGGCGACGTTGGAATTGACGCGTCTGGCGAAGGAGCGCGGGCTGGGCGTGTCGTGCGACTTGAACTTCCGCAACAAGCTTTGGCGCTGGCGGCCAGGCTTTGGCGCCAAGCAACTGGCCCACGAGTGCATGTCGCAGATTTTGCCCCATCTGGATCTGGTGATCGCCAACGAAGAAGACGCCGCCGACGTGCTGGGCATTCACGCCGAAGGCGCGGCCGTCGAACATGGCCGGATTCACGCGCGGGCCTATCATCGCGTGGCGGAGCAGATCGTCGAGCGATTCCCGAACCTTTCCAGGGTGGCCATCACGCTGCGTGAAAGCATTTCGGCCAATCACAACAACTGGGGCGCCATGCTCTACGACGCGAAGACCGGGCAAGCCCTGTTCGCCCCCGTCGATGAACAGGGCGAATACCAGCCCTACGAGATCCACAACATCGTCGACCGCGTCGGCGCCGGCGATTCGTTCGGAGCGGGACTGCTCTACGCCTTGCACTCGCAGGAGTTCGCCGCGCCCGACAAGGCCCTGCACTTCGCCGTGGCGGCAAGCTGCCTGAAGCATTCCATCAAGGGCGACTTCAACTACGTGACCAAGGAAGAAGTCGCCTCGCTTGTCGCCGGCATGGCCTCCGGCCGCGTTCGGCGCTAACCTTCTCATCGGGGAGTATTCGAGTGAAACGTATTATTCCCGTCGGCCTGTTCGTGCTCTCGCTCGTGCTGCCAGGCCGTTCGCTGTGTGCGGCAGAACCGACGTCGGCGTTGGCGGCCTATGTCGCCGCGCCTGACGACAGTTTTGTTTGGGTCAAACGCCGCGAAGGCAAGCTGGGCGAAAGTTCCTATGTCGAGCTCACGCTCACATCGCAAACCTGGCGCGATATCGTCTGGAAGCATCAGCTCTTCATCATCCGCCCGAAGCAGGTGCGCAATCCCGCGCAGGGATTGCTGCTGATCGCCGGCGGCAGTTGGCGCGAGGAGCTTGCCGCGCCGCTGGACGGCAAGCAAGCGGATGACAAGGCCGCCAAGTTGCCGCGCGAAGCCTCATTGCTGGCGTCGCTGGCGGCGGCGATCGGCTCGCCCGTAGCCATTCTGTTGCACGTGCCGCAGCAGCCGATCTTTGGCGATATGCGCGAGGACGAAATTATTTCATACACCTTCGAGCAGTATTTGAAGACGGGCGACGCCACCTGGCCGCTATTGCTGCCGATGGTCAAAAGCGCCGTGCGCGGCATGGACGCCGTGCAGCAGTTCGCCGAGCGCGAGTGGCAGATGAAGATCGAGCGGTTCACGGTGACCGGCGCCTCGAAGCGGGGTTGGACCACCTGGCTGACGGCTGCGGTCGACGCTCGCGTGCGGGCCCTGGCGCCGATGGTCATCGACGTATTGAACATCGCCGCACAGATGAAGCATCAAGAAGCAACCTGGGGCAAGTTCTCTGAGCAGATCGACGACTACAGCAAGCGCGGCATTCAAGCCCACCTGGACACCAAGCCGGGCCGGCAATTGCTGGGCATCGTCGATCCGTACAGCTATCGGCAGAGCCTGGTGCAGCCCAAGCTCATTCTGCTCGGCGCCAACGATCGTTACTGGACGCTCGACGCCTTGAACCTCTACTGGAACGATCTCGAAGGCGAGAAGCACGTGCTTTATGTTCCCAACCAGGGGCACAGCCTGGCCGATCCGCAACGCGTGATCGGCAGCATCGCCGCGTTTCACCGGCACTCGGTCGGCGAACTCACGCTGCCCAAGCTCGACTGGAAGCTCGCCAATGGCGACGGCGCGTTAAAATTGAACTTGAAATCAAGCGCCGAGGCGGCGCACGCTCTGGCGTGGATCGCCTCTTCGCCGACGCGGGACTTTCGCGAGGCGACCTGGAAGAGCGAAAAACTGGAGTTGGTTGACGGCGCCTATCGCTACGCGCTGCCGCTGCCCGAGAGCGGCTATGCCGCCATGTTCGGCGAATTGAAGTTCGACGGCAATTCGCTCCCCTACTATCTTTCCACCAACGTGCAGATCGCGCCGGCGCCGAACCAGGAGAACACGCAAAAATGAGAATGTTCCTTCGCGGGGAGTGGGTCGACAAGGCCGAGAAGATTGAAGTCAGAAACCCGTACGACGGCGCCGTCGTTGACGTCGTGCCTAAAGCCGATCCTGCCGACGTTGACGCCGCGCTGGCCGGCGCCGTCGAAGGCGCCGCCTTGATGCGAC
>DASZUP010000313.1:0-3011 GCA_035547635.1 Pirellulales bacterium | reverse complement strand
TGTGACCTGCCACGATTCGTCGGCCCAAATCAGATGGTAAAAATCGTCAGGCTTGAACTGACGCGCCAGAATCGCCTTTTGCGTCAAAAATTTCCAGCAGGTCGAGAGCAGCACGCCTGACGGCCCGTATTCGCATGACGGGCAATTGACCAGAATCGACTTCCCGCCATGCAACATGTCGAGCGGGCTGCAATTGGTTGTCGTCGAAATGAGCTCCCTGGCGATCCCGCTGTTGAAATAGAAGAGAGAATTGAGCATTCCAGACAAAACGCAACTTCTGGTTTTGGGCGCCATGACGGTCCAACCGAGGCACCACGCGTCGCGCGCCATCTCGAAATCGTGCTGCTCTCTCGCGTTTTTTTTCTTTAGCGCCGCGGTTCTTAAGCACTGGTTGTGAAATCCTTCCCGCCATTTCTCGCTGGCAAGCTGCTCGGCTGAGAGCGCAGCCCCGTTGATGAACCGCTGGAGATTCGGTGCCGATACGGCGACGCCGGCCTGCCGCAGAATCTCCACGGCGTGATAGAAGTATCTCCGCTCTTCGTCCTGGAAGAACGAGCCGTATTCGCCGCCGCCCTTGCTTTCACCACGCAGCACTTCGCTGGCGGTCATCAAAAAATCAACTATCTCACGCGTATCGCCGCCGCAATTCTGAATGAAATCGAGCATGTTGCAGCGGAGATTGTCATCCGGCGAGAACTCCAGCAATTCGCGGCCTTTTTCTGCGAAGATGCGTCGCCACATAGCGGCATCATCGATTTTGGCGGCCAGGATCAAGAGGCTGGACCGTTCGTCCGCGACTATCGCGCGGGCCAACGTCATGCCGCTGCCCGTGGTCTTGGACGCCCCGGGGCGCCCAAGAATCATCGCACCGCCCGAAAGCAAATGCCTCCGCGTGAAGGCATCGGCCTTATTCCAGAACATCAGGACCGTGTCGAGCGGGTCGACCGAGGCTGCCGCGGTTTTTGCCGGCCTGGCAAGAGTGACCCAGGCGACGGCGGCAATGAGAACCAGCGCTGTGGCAACCGGATTGTCCTTGATCGCTTGCACCCAGTCGTCAGCCATTGTCTACGCTCCTTCCGGCCGCCAGTACGGACCGTGACCTGTGGTAATGGGAATGGTGACAGGCCCCGGCTCGCTCACAGCCGGCTGCTCCGGGCGCCTGGGAGGCTTGGGCGCAGCCGCAGCGGGAGCCGCCTCGCGCGGCTGATCGCTTTTCACGACGGCCGCCACCGGCGGCAGCGCAGGCCGCGGTTTGAGCTCGCAAATGATCCGATGAAGCCGCCGGTATTCGATGATGACGGTGACCAACACCAGATTCAGCAACATGGTGATGCCCGCGACGCTGCCAGCAAGCTCCGCAAGCCAAGTCTGCATTTCACCGGCCGCTTCCTTGCCGCCTGCTCGTAATTGCAGCCAGATCACCGTCTGCCGCAGCGCCAGCAGGTAGCCGCAAATCAAAATCCAGAATACCACGGCGCCTGCTCTCGACTCGAAACGAAAGGTCTTGCGAAGCCATTCCCGGGATACGGCCAGCATCCGCTTGATGGGGATCTTCGTGAGCGAAAACCTCGCCGGCTTTTTTGCGTCGGTCTTCCGTGACGCACTGCCGCCGGCGTCGCCGGCAATGCCGTCTTCTCGCGGGCGCGCCGCCCCCGGTGCAGCTGACGACCCCTTCCCGGAGGCCATCACAGCGAAGCATCCGAAGCCCAGTATTCCGAGCCAGATTTCCTCTTCGCGGCCGCTGCCTACCAGAAGCCTGGCGACAGGCCCCAGAGGTTCGCCGCCGGGATAGTGTTGTTTGTCCAGAGAGGTGAGGATGACCGGCATCCGGTATTTGGGACCGAAATCCCACCAGGCGCCGTGGCTATGCTGGGCGAATGCCCCAAGCCCGCTGCATAGGATGATTGCGCCGTACGCGACGAAGGAACGCATGATTTGGACTCCAAACTATGCCGGCATTGCCGGCGGTTTTTCTTGACCGATTCGGAAACCATCGTTCGCGCTGCATTGGCGTGATGATTTCGTCTGGCAGACGACTCCCGTAGCTCTGTCAATCGTTCGTAAAATCAGTTGCTGGTGATCGGTAACAATGGGCCGCTTCCGATCCATCGAATGTCGGGGGCCGCTTTATGCTTGCTCAAGGCGGCGAAGGCTGGCCCGAACCAGCGCGCTGGCTCAGGCCGGCCACCCTCCGATTGCTATTAAGTGGGCCTGGTTTCGCGCGGACGGCCGAGCCGCAGGCCGCGTATGACAAGCCAAGCCACGAGGCGGGATTTCCATCGCCAGGCGCCGGCCGCTGTTGCCGCAACGACGCCCAGGACGAACGCCACCACCGTCCAGTTGGTGTTCCTCGCCGCTTCGGCGGCGATGGTTTTGGGCACCTCGGCCAGCGGCTTGATCGCTGTTTCCGCCACGGTCGCGGTCAGCTTCTGCGTGCCGTCGAGGAATTCATCGGGTGCGGCGACGAATGCCGTCAGGGCCGTGCCGATGGCGAGCGCCCCCTTGTTGCGCCAGACGAAATCGCACGCTTCGTCGCCGTAGCGCGTGACGACCGACAGGAGTTCTGGCTTGAGTTGCCCCTCGGCCGCCAGCATTGCCAGGCGGCGGCCGTTCTGCGGCGTTACTTTCGCCAGCGCTTCGGCGCCTTCCTTGGCAAAACGCTCGACGATTTGCTCGCCCACCGCGCCGTGCCTGATGAAAGCGGCGGCCGCATCATCTCCGTACTTCGACACCGCCTTGAGCGACGCGGCACGGGCGACGACCGGAAACGCATCGTCGCCGTGCCGGGCCAGCAAGCGAAGCGCGAGCCCGCCATGTTCGCCCGCCTCACCGGCAATCCGGCCGGCGCGCGGGCCGACCTTTTTGAAGGCGGCGACGACGACATCGTCACCATGTTTGGCGGCCAGTTGCGCCATCTTGGCTGCCAGCCGTTCGGCACCTTCCTCCGCCACTTCCTTGCCAAACTTTCTACCGGCGAACTCGACGGCCTCGCGAATGGCCCGACTGGCAAC
>DASZUP010000312.1:0-3078 GCA_035547635.1 Pirellulales bacterium | reverse complement strand
CAGCATCAGCGTTACGCCCGTCAAGTACGCGGCGCCCGCCCAGGGAGCGAGCGACTGCCAGGCAACTGCGGTTCGCTGCACAGTTGCAGCAGGCGACGAGCTCGGCCGGGTTGTGGCGTTGATTTGGTCGGCTGCAGCAAGAGTCGCACTTGCTTCGGCAGTCGAGTCCTGCGCGGTAAGCTGCCTCGCAGTCGTTCGGTCGCTGGGCGCGGCGTCTCCAGGTTCATGGACCTCGACGAATGCGTAGGTTACGGGAAGAGCCGCCAGTCCTACACATAAAGCGGTAACGTGCAAGGCGTAGCTTTTTCGCGCCGATGGCCGGCGGAAAAGCCCTTCGGCGACTCTCGCCGCAAGCACCAACAGCGCGATCTGCCACCCCGAGTGGAAGAGCGTCATACAGAGACGGCCGCTAAAGGCGGGATCCAACGCGTCGTAGGCGTTCATTGCTCTCTCTCCTTTGTCTTGCGGGTGATGAGTTTGCGAATCTGATTGAGTTCTTCGGTATCGAGGTCCGCCGTTTCGAGCAGGTTGAGCACCATGGCCGATGCCGAGCCTTCGAAAGCGCGTGACAACAGGTCGCCCAGCATGCCGCCGGCCACGTCCTGCTTCTGAACGTTCGGCGAAAACAGAAACGACTTGCCCTGCTTGCGCCGCCGCAAAAAGCCCTTGCGGTGCATGATGTTCAGCATCGTAATGACGGAGCTGTGCGCCAGCGGCCTGTCGGCCTGAGACTCCAGGCGGGTCCGAACGTCGCGCACCAAGAGCGGCGACTCCTTCCAGAGAACCTTGAGGATCTCGAGTTCCAATTCGGTAGGCTGTTCCGAGCTTGGTCGAGCCACGTCCCTAACCTCTCTGCTGCCGGAAATGCGAGATGCGGGGCGGAACGTACGGTCACAGCCGCACACACATCATTTAATTCGTTAGATGAATGTAGGCGAGCCGTCGCCGGCAGTCAACGCCATCATCGAAATAATTAAAAGATTGGCGTTGCGGGCTGTTCGGCAGGCGGCGACGCTTTACTCGTCGATGATCGGCAACTTCGTGCCGACGAGCTCCAGGAATTGCGAGCCGAAGTGCTGGATTTCCAGGAAGGCGGCCTGCTCGCGAGCAGGCTTGTAGACCTCGAACGTCCTTAGAATGCCCAGCGTGGCGGCGCTTTCCAGCGGCCCGACAAAGCTTGCGTCGCGCTCGAGGAAGTCGGGCTGGGCCGCCCAATGCTCCATCTGCGCGGCGTTCAGGAAATAACAGCCTGAGTGCGGATTGCGCGCCGGGCGGAACGCGATCGGCATGCCAAGGAACTCGCCTTCGATTATTGGCAGCGCATCGGGATCGCAGAACGGGCGGTAGACATCCGGGCGCAGATCGCCGTCGACGTAGACCTTGCGGGCCACGACGTGGTTCAGCATTTCGAAGCGGTTGGGTTGCAATACGCGATGGTCGCCGGCCAGACGCGTAAACCACGCCAGCTTGTGAAAGAACCAGGGATCCGTCAGCACCAGGTCGTCTTCGAGATAGGCGTAGTAGTCGTACTTGCCTAGCAGATCGCGAAATGCCTGCCGGCATTCTAAGCCGAGAAACCTTGGCTCGGCAGTGCCGTTGCGATGCCAGTAGAGCTGGCCGGCGATGGGCAATTGGCCGAGCAGGCGCCGGTCGCCGGTCGTGCAGATCACGATGTCGATCTCGTGCCGCTGCCCTTGATTGGCGGGCGTCACCACGCGGCGGGCGATGTCGATTTGCTTCTGCTCCTGCCCGTACACGTGGTGCAAGGCGGCCAGGCAGGCGGACAAGGCCTGCAGCCGCGGCCGCGGGTCGGCCGCGAGCGAACCGTGGCGGCCGCCGCCTGACGGATCGAAATAGTGCGGTATGGCGAACAGGATTTTCATGCATTTCCCGGCTCATCACCAGGCGGAACCTCCCACGTTGCCGATTTTGCGAGGAGTTGCCTGATACGTTTTCGCTTTTCACCGAACACAACCGCGTGCGCTGGTTCCTCCAGGAGAGGCTCGCGCATCACGCCCTGCTGGCATTGCCGAGCCAGTCCTGCGGTGAATGCAGCCAGCGCAAACCGCGCATGGCCGGCGAGCACATCCTGAGGCGAGCGGCCCGACGCCGCAACCTCATCCGCGAGAACAACCGACATCGGGCTGCCATTGGGGTGGTTTTCGAAAGCGGCGGACGAGGGCCTGAAACGGCCAATATTCTCGTCGAGGACAAAATGCCAAGGCGGGATTCTGCGCCAAAGGACAGCGACGTCAGCGATGGATGAGTCGTCGATGTAATTCTGTTCTGCCATCGCCGGCCTTGTCGGTTACGGTTTCGATAGTTCGGAAATGCAATGTGTTAAAGGACTCAAATCCCAGGCGATTTCGCGTTCCCAAGTCTCGCCGGTCTTGGAGCTCTCAAAGAATGTAAGGTACTTTCCCAGCGAGCGCACTTCGATTTCCAGGTCGATTCCGTCTCGATGCCATTCGAGTTGAACGTGACCGCGAGATGTCGGAACCACGGCAGGCGCTGGTGCATCATGGGGCATAATAGCCCGTAAAAGATCGATCGAGGCAACGACGCTCTGGGCGTGGATCGGCGGAGCGCCATAGGAATCCCAGTTCGCGCGCAAAGCGAGCAAGTCGCAAAGCGCCGTACTCGTTGCCTCCAGCCATTTGGGCGGCACGCCCTCGACGATCATGGCAGCACTCCGACCGAGAGGTTGAAGTAAAAGTAAAAGGCCGCCGCTTGTCGCAACAAGCGGCGGCCTTGGAGTTACAAGCTAAATCACAACGTTCGTTCCTGCCGGGGTTAGTTCCCGCCAGGCGCGCCTTCCGAGCCGCCGGCGCCGGCGCCGACTGCGGGCTCGGCGCTCTCAGAGACCGAGCCGTCGAAGACTAGCTGCTTGACGTCGCCGACCTTCTTGACGTCGACGGTGATCATGTCCTTGCCCTGGAACTCGCCCTTGAGCAGTTCTTCGGACAGCGGATCCTCGACGAAGTTCTCGATCGCGCGACGCAGCGGCCGGGCGCCGAAGTCGGTGTTCGAACCCTTCTTGATCAGGAACTTCTTGGCCTCGTCGGTCAGCACGAGCTT
>DASZUP010000311.1:0-9099 GCA_035547635.1 Pirellulales bacterium | reverse complement strand
AGACAATACGATCGTGCGGTCGTCAGGCAAGTAATAGCTGAAGGTCGTACGAGCGTCCGAGGCCTTATAATAAGTCTGGCCCAGGAACTCCGCGGGCGCATGGTCGCCGGCAACCTTGGCCGCAAGGTCCTTCCAGTCATGCGTTGCTTTGGCGCGAAGCACTAGAATCAGGACGTCAGGCTCGTCCGCCTGGGGCGAGGGGAAACGAGGTATCGCCAACTGCACTTCGGCCAGGTCGTTGACTCCCAGTCCTAACGCTTTGCGCAAGCCCAACTCTCCGTCAATCAACTCCGCTAGCGGCTGCATTTCGCCGCGGCTGAACAGAGCGGCGGGACGGACGATGCCGACGACAGCCGCATTTGGCGGAATATAGCTCCAGTCGACTTCTGCTTGCGCTGTGGCCGGTTCGCTGTCTGAACCTGCCGCCACTGCGGCAGGCTGCTTTGCTGGTTGCTGGGCGACGCTTTCGTCTTGCGGGCCGCGCAAGCCGGCAGACAATAGCCCGATCACGCCGACTATCACAATGATCGCAATCTGCCGCCCGCGCGAGATGGCGGCGGGACGGAACTGCCGTGGATTTCGCAACATCTCGATTCTCCTCAGAAAGGCGCCTCGGCTGGGAAGAAACGGCCGAGCGGCCCAGGCGATCGCTCGGTCGTCTTGCTTGAGCGCCATCTGCGCCAGCGTCATCAGATACGCCTGGCGTCCGCCCGCGGCTTCGGCGCCCAAAGCATCGGCGGCCAGTTCCTGTTCCAGACGCAGCCGCCGGGCAAGCCAATGCACCAGCGGATGATAGAAGTGCAGCGCCAGGCTGAATTGTGCGAGCAGCCCCGCACAATAATCGCCGCGGCCTACGTGCGCAATTTCATGCGCCAACACGACTCGCCGCTCCTCGGCAGTCCACGTTTGCCAATAAGCAGGCAATAACACCAGCGGCCGGCGCCAACCGATCGTCGCCGGGGAGCGAAGACGACGCGACTGCCGGACTTCGATATTCCGCCGGCAATTGAGCTGCTGGCAGATCTCGTCGGCGGCGCGCCGCAAATCGCCGTCGTCGATCACCGTGGAATCAGCGCGTAGCTGGCGCACGGCGAACAGGCCCAGCCCAAGTTTCATGAGAGCGACTGCCAGCCCCGTAAGGAAGGCGACGCCCAGCAGCGAGGGCCAATCACGGCCTTGTTCTTCCATGGCCGCGTTTGCATTGCGGCCCGCTTGCAGTTCCTGCCAGAATCCACGCCACGCCGCGCCGGCCAATTCCATGCCGGAGAGCGGATCGGCCGAAGCCAATTCCTCCGGCAAGGCAGCGGCGGCGGCGCTCGCCTTGTCGCCCGGCGCCGACGGCTGGGCCACGGCGTTCGTCGCGAGAGCCTTCTCTTCCGCGTGTGCGGCTTCCGCCGCCGGCCGCGCGAACCAGTGCGGCCATGGAGAGATGGCTGACGCGGAAATGCCGATGGTCGTCAACAACAATGCCGACGCCGCCAGCGCGCCGGCAGCAGGACCCAGTCGCCGGACGAAGAGGTAGAGCAGCATTCCTGCGGCGGTGAACAATGTCACCTGCACGGCGCTCCACAACACAACAGGGGCCAGAGCGTTCATGGTTGTTGCTCCTTAAGCACGTCTTCCAACAAGGCGCGTTCTTTGGGCGTCAGCTTTTCTTGTCCCATCAGCCGCATCAGCAACTGCTCGCGCGACCCCCGAAACACGCGTTCCACCAGGTCGCTCAGCAGCCGGCCGGAGACCTCTTCGTAGCTCCGTACAGGCCGGAACCGGAACGGCCGCTCGTCGTTGGTCTGCTCCACGAAGCCCTTGTCGGACAGGATTCTCACCAGCGTCGCTACGGTGGTATAGGCGCGCTGCAGTCCGGCGGCCGCCAATTCCTGCTGGACGTCGGTGATGGTCAATTCGCCTCGCTTCCAGAAGGTCTGCATGATCTCCAGCTCGCGTTCCGTCAGTTCCTTGGCCGGCGGCCTTGCCATCGGCGGCCCTCCGCTTGCATGTGTTTGGTTATTTAGATTTGGTTTTATAGTAATGCCTTGGCGAGACATGTCAAGCATTTCGTAGGCGGCAGTTCAGGCACGGAGCCGGCGCCGTCTTTTGGGTGGCGGGAACTCGCCAGCCAAGGCGCCAAGCGGAGAAAGAGTCACTTATTCATGGAAAACGCTTGACGCGGGGCGACCCTCGATTAAAATCGGCGGAGTAATTGACACTGAGTCTCAGTATAGATTTGGTGCCCGCGCGGAGCCCGCCAGCCCGGCCTTCTTCAAGGCCCCCGCCTGCCAGCCACGCTTGATATCGCGCAAGTAAAAGCTCTCTTTTCTCTCGGGAGGGAATGAAGATGCGTCGCCGTTGCGCGTTCACGTTGGTTGAATTGTTGGTCGTTATTGCCATCATCGGATTGCTCATCGCCCTGCTGTTGCCGGCCGTCCAGGCCGCCCGAGAGTCCGCCCGCCGGGCTCAGTGCGCCAACAATCTGAAGCAGGCCGGCATTGCGATGCAGCTCTACATGGATACGAACCGGAGTTTGCCGTCCAACGGCATCTTTTCCTATACCGGGGCGGCGATGACGCAAACTTCGCCCTGGTCGGCCATCGCCCGGCTGCTGCCGTATATCGAGCAGGAAAACCTGTTCCGCAATATTGACCTGACAACCGGCTACAGCACGCAGCCCGGCATTAGTTCGAAGCGCGTTCCGACCTACCTCTGCCCCAGCGAGATCAAGGATTACGGAAGCGGCACGGACCCGGTCTACGGCAACAAGAACTGGACGCTCAACTACGCAGTCAACTTGGGAACCTGGGCGGTACTGACGGGCAAAGCATCGGGGATGCAAGGCGGGGACGGCGCCTTCGGGCCGAGCCGCTGGTCTAAAGCGCGAGACTTCACCGACGGCTTGAGCAACACGCTGGCGCTTTCCGAAGTGAAAGCCTACAACGCCAAAATCACCGGCAGCTCCAACGCCACCGTCTATTCCCCCGCTCCGGCGCCGCCGGCGTCGCCGGGCGATCTGGCCGCTTACTCGCCGGCCTTCAACGCGACGAAGTTTACCCACGCGGAATGGGTCGACGGCAAGGTGCACGAGACCGGCTTTACGACGGTCTTCCCGCCCAATACGTTGGTCTCGTATTCCGATGGCGGCGAGGTTTACGACGTCGATTTCATTACCGCCACCGAGTCAAGCGTGGGCGATACGTTCGCCGCCGTCACTTCTCGCAGCTATCATCCGACGACGGTAAATTCCGTGTTCATGGACGGCTCGGTTCGCGCTACGGGTTCCGGCGTTTCCGCACTGGTCTGGCGGGCGTTGGGGACGCGCTCCGGCGGCGAGGCGAATTCCAGCCCGTGATGAGTGAAGCGCCGAGGCGTGGCCGTGGCGGCTCGTCGCGAACGTAGCGAAATCTGTGAAGATTCCGGCAAGCGACGCTGAGACATTGAGCCGCGTGCAACGCCCGGAAGTCTCACGACTTCCGCTACGGCGATGCAGAAAGCTCAATCGGCGCGTTTACCGTTAGCGTTTCTCGCTCTCGCCGTCAGGTTTCGACGCCAGGGGGCCGGGCGCCTTGCTCGGAACGGCGTCTGACGGGCCGTTGGTCGTGCTGCCGGCCACGTAGAGTTCTCCGTCGCGCAGCTCGAGCGTTTCAAGCTGGTAGGCGTTGTGATGCTCGTCTCGTAGCGGGTGCAAGCGAATGACAGCCACCGGGTCGCCTTCGGCCTGCAGCCAACTGAGTTGCAAGTTGGCGTCGAGAGCCGCTTGCGAAATGGCGTGCAGCACCTGGCCTAAAGGCGCAGGCAGCGAGCCAGCCCGAGCGCGATGAATGCGGACCGAAAACACATTCGGTTCCTGCATGTAGATCTCGCCGTCAAGCGAAAGGACGGTTTCTATCGGGCCGCTGACGTAGCGGCAAGCCAGCAGCAGGCGATTTGACTTGATCGACACGCGCGGGTCGGCCACGCCCGCCGGCAATAATTCCGGAAAGTTCCGGGCGGCGTCGAACGCCAGCCAGCCGTTTATCTGGTCGGCCGTAAACAACGCGTGCCAGTTTCCCGGTTGCCGGACGTTGCTCGCCAGCGCCGCGGCATTTTCCACCAGGCGGTCGCTCTGTTCCTGCAGCCGGTCGCCTTTCAACTGCAGCGCTTCATGGTAGAACGCCGGCACGTGCCGGGCGGCCAGCACGAGCCAACCCAACAATAACGCAGCAGCGACCGCCAGGCTGCCGGTCAGAACGGCTGCAATGCGTAATTTCATGCGGGCGTCTCCGCCGCGGTGAGGAGCGAGATGGCCGAAGAAACGGATGCTTGAGACAATGCCGGCGCAGACGGGCAAATCGCAGAACGCGATAACCCGCGGCGGTTCGGCGAAGCATGGTAGAAACGCCCCGCGGACGCGTCAATGCGGATTTCGCGGTAAGTTGGGCGATTTCCTGGCCGGCGTCGTCAGGCTGTAAACCGCAACAGGGCGTATTTCTTCTTGCCCGAGCGGAGCACCATCACCGACTCGCTGGCCAGGTGCTCGGGCGAGAGTTGGACGTCGATCTTTTCGATCCGGCGATTGTTGACGTAGGCGCCGCCTTGTTCGATCGTGCGGCGCGCGTCGCTACGGGTTTTGGCCAGTCCGCCGGCGATCAGGGCGTCGATGATGTTCAGGCCGTCTCCGGCCAGCGTGCCGCGCGGCAACTCCTGGCTCGGCACGTCGGCGAAGATTTCGCCGAGTTCCTGATCGGACAGTTCGTCGATCTCCGCGCCAAACAGGATTTCAGTGGCCCGCTGCGCCTTGGACAGCCCCGCCGTGCCGTGTACCAGCCGCGTAATCTCTTCGGCCAGCCGGCGCTGGCTTTCGCGGCGGCCGGGATTGTGCTCGCGAGCCTGGTCGAGCGCTTCGATCTCGTCGCGCGTCAGGTCCGTGAAGTAACGCAGGCATTTGCCGGCGTCGGCGTCTTCCACATTGACCCAGTACTGGTAGAAGGCGAACGGGCTGGTGCGGGCGGGCGAAAGCCACAAGGCGCCCGACTCCGTCTTGCCCATCTTCGTGCCGTCGCTCTTGGTCAGCAACGGGCAAGTCATGCCGTACAACGGCACGCTGCGCATCCGGCGGCCCAGATCGATGCCGGCCGTGATGTTGCCCCACTGGTCGCTGCCGCCGACTTGCAGTTCGCAGCCGTGATGTTCGTTCAGGTAGACGAAGTCGTAAGCCTGCAGCAGCATGTAGCTGAACTCCGTAAAGCTCAGTCCCGCGTCGGACCGTTCCAGGCGGCTCTTGACCGAGTCCTTGGCCAGCATCACGTTGACCGGAAAGTTCTTGCCGACGTCTCGCAGGAAGTCGAGATAGCTGAAGCGGCTCATCCAGTCGTAGTTGTTGACCAGCAGCGCGGCGTTGGGGCCGGATTCGAAGTCGAGAAAGGAGCGCATCTGCGCTTCCATCTTGGCGACATTCGCCTGCAGCTCGTCGACCGACAGCAAGTTGCGCTCTTCGCTCTTGCCGCTCGGGTCGCCGATCATGCCGGTCGCTCCGCCGACGACCGCAATCGGCCGATGTCCGGCGCGCTGAAAGCGGCGCAGAATCATCAGCGCCACCAGGTGGCCTATGTGCAGGCTATCGGCGGTCGGATCAAAACCGGCATACAAAGTGCGACTGCCTGCTCTCAGCCAGCCCGGCAGCTTTTCATTGTCGGTTGTCTGGTGAATCAGCCCGCGCCACGTCAACTCGTTAAAAATATCAGTCACAGAATCTCTTTATTTCTTGGATCAGCGAATTTCCTGCAGTCGGCCCCGGCAAAACGTTGCGGGCCTCCGCCGGGCCCGCCCTCGACGGCACACGGAAGCTTACGCCCTCCGGTTCGCCTGACTCCGTTCCGCTCGCCTATGGCGAGCGGGGGACGTCAGTCCCCTGGTGACGTTGATCGACCACCCAGCATGGCCGCGTCAGCGAGAAGTAGCAAGCCGCTTGCTGCTTCAAAAACGGAGGCTCACGCCATCCGGCTCGCCTGACGCCAGCCGTCGCCGCCTCATGTCACCGCCACATATCGTCATCGGCAAACGGATGCGCCGGACCTTGAAGCTTCGGTTTCGGCAAGGCCTTCAGCGCCTGTTCCGCCAACCGCAGATCTTCCTGCGTGGTGATCTTCAGGTTCAGCGAAGAGCCTTGCACGACGGTCACCGGATGGCCGAGGCGTTCGACCAGTTGGGCGTCATCCGTGGCGACGAAGCCGCCGCGCTGCGCATAGGCGTCCAGCAGCAACTGGCGGCGGAAGACCTGTGGAGTCTGCGCTTCCCACAGCCCCTCGCGTGAGACCGTCTCCGCAATGGTCTCCTTCGCGCCGACCCGCTTGAGCGTCGACGAGACGGGGACGGCCAGGATGGCGGCGCCGGTCTTTCTGGCGGCATCGAAGACTTTGTCGATCCACTGGTCGGCCAGGCAGGGGCGAGCCGCGTCGTGAACGGCGACGTATTCCAGTTCCGGTTTCACCCGGGCCAGCGCCCGCTCGATTGAGTCGGCCCGCTCCTTGCCCCCTTCGACCACGTCAATGCCCAGGATCATGACGTTGGAAGAGAACTTGAAGTCGAAATACTCCCGGTCCTCGGCGGAAATGACCAGGATCACCTGCTTGACGTCCTGGCGGTGCAGGAACTTTTCGGCCGAATGCAGCCACACGGCCCGGTTCGCCAGCGGGGCAAAAGGCTTTTTGTAATGCTTGTCTTTGAACCGGCTGCTGGCGCCTGCGGCCGGCATGATGACGGCGAAATTGCCCACGGCGAGCGTTTCCTGAGAGTCCGACGGGTGGCCAACTTTGGAAAATTTCCAGGCTTTATTGTCGGCTCTCCCGCCGCGCCGTCAACTGGTTGGGGGCGCGATAAGGCGGAGACGGGATCCTGAAAGACCACGGATCACAGGGAGGTCACGGATTGGAGAAGAGGGCAGAGAATACAGAGGGCCCGTCGGCGGCTAAGACGAAATGCGAAACCGGGGATCATTTCTCGCCATTTTGCATTGATCGACTTCGCTCGCTGATTCGTGCCATCGGCGAAATCCGCGGTTCTCCTTCCCGGCGCGGCGGCTATGGCTGCGCTTTCGCGTCGACTCGCCGGAATTCATCAGGCCACTCACGGAACCCTTGCGATTTATCAAGCGTCCGCCAGAACTCGCGGCCCATGTTTTCCCGGACGTGCGCGGAGGTTGTTGTACGGCGACGGATTGCCAGCATCCGGCCGTCTTTCGCCAGGGCGTAATACGTGAAATCTACCGCCCCGCCGTCGGCGAAAAAATCTCCGAATTTCAGCAACGGATGGGGGCCAAGAAGTTTGCCCGCGGGAAACGGATAGTTGGACGACTCGCGCTGGTCGGCGGCACGATTCTCGTAGGCGACGAGATAGTCCGGCCCGATTTTGCAGAGTCGCTGGACGATCCTGACTTTGGGAGAAGCCCGTAACAACGCAATTTCCTCCTGCGGAGGATCGATGTGAACCTGCCATTGGGACGGACCTTCCCACATCCCGGCCAGGGGGTGAGGCTGGTCATCGGCAGGCCAGGCGTCGCCGGCCGTTTTGCGGCACTCGTCGTACAATTGCCGAAGGCTAATGCGCTTGATATCTCCCCGCGCGACTGCCGGAACGTAATCTCTGGCCGTGTCTTCTCCCGTTTCTCGGCTATCCCTGGCCAGAACGGAGTCGATCAGCGGCGACAGGTCATCGGCCTTGAACGTACCAAAGTCGCCAACCAGGCGTTTGACGTTGCCCTCGTCGAGCTCGCCGGAGTCGTGAAGCTTGTCGGCTTCGAACAGGAACAGCAACTTACGTCGCTTGGCGAGGTCAAGCTTCGCCTCGGTTTTGACAAATTCTTCGAGCAACTGCGTCGTTTGCGCCATGCTCAAGACCATCGGCGCCAGTCGCACTGCCGAGTTGCGCACAGCCTCGATGACCGCCGGCTCCTCAGGAGGTTTCGGCCAACCGTCGGGGAGGCGCCCTTCGGCGATGACTCGCTGCAATTCGGCAAGGGGCGCGTCGACCAGCCTTGCATATAGCACCCAAGGATCGGCTTGATCCAACTCTCGCAGCAGCGTGACGGCCGACGGCAGCTCCTCGGGTGAGGCCACGAGCAGGTAACCAGACGTTCGTTCGAATGCCAGCGCAACGTCAGCAGCCGCAGCCGCCGACTTTGCTTCCGCGAGGAGCCTGGCCGCAGCCTTTCGCCGAGCGTTCCGGCGGTCTTCAAGCTCCTTACGTCGCAGGGCGACGTGTTCCAAATCAAGCGCGTCCGCTTCCTTCTCCGCCGCGGCCATCTGCTCGTCGATAGCCGCCCTGAAGTCCGATTTGTATTCGGCTTGGGGAGCTGCCTTGAACTGCTTGAGGTATCGACCTCTCTCGTCCCGCTCCTTTTCAAGGGCCATCTCTGTAGCGATCAATTTCGCCAGTTCTTTCCGCGCGGCGGGCAGATCGGCGGGCTTCGATTCCGGCGCTGAGGGCGATGCTTTCATTGCGCCAGGTGCGGGCTCTACAGGCGCCGGCGGGGTAGCGCTGGCAGAAGGAGCGGAATCAGGCGGAGCACCGTCTGGTTGAGGATCAGATGGCGGCGAGGAGGATTCCGGCGCCGACGGAGCGCCGGCGGGCATGGCCGGGACATCGGGCATCGGCGGCGAATCAGACGCGGGTTGCTCGACAGGCGCCGCCTGTCTGGCCTTGGCTGCTTCCACTTCTCGCTGGAGTTGCTCGGCCTGCTGCTGCAAGGCCGCCAGCACCGGGCTGACATTCGCTGAAGGATTGTTCGGCGGCGTCGACGACGTGGAGGATGTGAAGGCTCCGGAAGCCAACCAGCCGGTCAATAACGAAACGGCCAGGATCACGGCGGCGCCGCCCGACAGCCCGGCCCAAATGAGCGGCGAGCGGCTCGCAGGCGCCCCATCAGCCACGGACGCCGGCGGAGAAGCCTCGGGCGCATCCGGTGCTTTCTCGGAAACTGCCTGGGCGGAAGGCAACGGCGGCGGAACGAGCGGCTTTGCGGATGGGCTTGGGGGCGACTTCCCAGTCGCTGACGGCGCCCGGACGGGAGGCGGCGCCAACGAGCCCTTCTTCGGGCCGTTCTTCTGCCCCTTTTTTTTCGCCGCTTGCGAG